>JAFLUC010000001.1 GCA_022509005.1 Oscillospiraceae bacterium
CTCCGTAGAGTAAAGGACTTATTTTGTTCAGTCTTTTACCGGTATTAATTTTTAATAATGTCATTTTGTTCTCTCCAGTACGAATATTATATAATGGCAAAATTTGCGCACAAAAAGTCCGCTCGGAAGAACGGACTCTTTTC
This sequence comes from Oscillospiraceae bacterium, assembly GCA_022509005.1. Lineage (GTDB taxonomy): Bacteria > Bacillota > Clostridia > UBA1381 > UBA1381 > Ornithomonoglobus. Next base: position 144 of record JAFLUC010000001.1, read on the forward strand.
TATCTGTTAATTATAGTCTCTCGTATCAAATTTTACCGCTGAGTCTTTTGCCGCTGGCGGAATTGAAATGGCATCGATTGAATTATAATCGCTGAAATCAATAATCATCTTGCTATTGCTTACATCTATGTCATAAGACATTCCCTGTTGACTCATGCTATAGTCAAAAACAGACTTTGTTATATCAGAAAGATCAAATTCGAGTTTAATCGGCAAATAAGTATCCTTATCTATATAAGCGGTAACGCTTACCGGTTTTAAAGAATTTAATAATTCCTTAACCTGTTCTACCTGCATTGCGACATTCGCATCTGATATTGCTGCAAGGTTTAATATAGTGTCAAGATTTGATGTATCTGATAATAATACCGTGTTACCTGAAATACAATATACCTTCTTACCGTCAAGATCGGTTGTTTTACCAGAAATATCTTCCAAAGAGCCAACACCAAACTGTGGAGCATTATCCATTTTAAAGATCCTTGTCATTATAGAAGATGTAAGCGCATCATATTCTACTCCGTTCCATACATTATCTACTTTTGAATAAACACCTATTCCCGAAGAATTGTACTTCACATATGATTCCATACTTGTTTTAACGTTATCATCGCTATTCGATCTCGCGGATATATCACCAGTGGTGTGAAAAAGACCGTTTTTGTAATCCGAATCAAGATTCATGTCTAAACTAACTGTAGCCTCTGTTCCGTCAGCACTTGCCGACATATTATATGTAATATCTGAATGACATTCATCCACATTGCCAAGAGCCTCAATTGTTTTATCAATTATCTCCTGTGGATTTGAAATCTCCTGATTGACTGATCCCTCCGAATTTTTTATGAAATGCCATGCGGTAAGTCCGCCGCCTATAACTACCGCCGCAATAATAGCAATGATTATTACAGGCACCAGCTTGCTTTTCTTCCTATGCTGCATAGATTGCTGCTGACCAGGAAAAGCGGATTGGTCCGCGTAATTCATATTATTTTCCTGATCGTAATTCTGATTTATATAATCTGAATTATTTGTCTGCGGCTCCTGGTTAGAAGCTCCATTCATAAAGTTAGTATTCTCTGGGTTATTGTACTGATCCATATTCTTTCTCCTTTTTATATTTTATCCTCCAATTTGACATTTCAGACCGCTTTTTTTCGCCGCATCAAGAAGCATTTCCATATACTCCTGCTTAATTGGCTCAATGCCATGCATCAAATATGTTCTGCCAAGCCCCTCATATTTTCCTTCACCGAGGCGATGATACGGCAAAAGATGAAGATGCTCCACATTCGGCAATGACGCTGCAAATTCAGCTATATCACGTATTTCCTCAGGTGTATTGTTAAATCCCGGAATCACAGGAACTCTGATAGTAAGACTAACACCAGAATTTGCGAAACGCCGAGCGTTCTCATGAATAATCTCATTAGGAACCCCCGTAAATTCCTTATGCTTTGCACTGTTCATATGCTTTATGTCCATAAGCGCATAATTAAGGTATGGCAGTGACTTTTCCATAAGCTCCCATTTCTGATAGCCTGTTGTTTCAATCGCGGTATTGTAGCCAAGGTCGTGGCATGCATGAAGAATTGCCGATGCAAAATCCGGCTGCGCCATGCATTCACCACCGGATAAGGTTACTCCGCCGCCGCTGCGAACAAAGTAGAATTCATCCTTTATGATTCTCGGCATAAGCTCCTCAACCGTTATATCCTCACCAAAATGCCGCATCTTACTGCCAATGAGCATATCGTGCTCAGCCCATTCCTGTCCCTCAGGATTACAGCACCAACGGCAACGTAACGGACAGCCCTTTAAGAATATAATCGTGCGTATACCCGGACCGTCATGTATTGAATACCGCTGAATATCGAATATTCTGCCGCGTGTTTTTAAGTAATCTTCCATAGTAAGCCCTTTTATATCTTAAAACATCTGTTCTGTTCTTGCTATTATATCATCCTGCAATGATCTTGAAAGCGTTGTAAACAGCGCGCTGTATCCCGCAACTCTTACAACGAGAGACTTGTACTTCTCAGGATGCTTCTGCGCGTCAAGAAGAGTGTCACGGTCAACTACATTAAACTGCATATGCATACCCTTCTGATCAAAGAAGCCTCTGATATACATTACAAATTTCTGCAGCCCCTCAATACCCGCAAGTGCTGACGGATGGAATTTCTGATTATACAATGTACCGTTTGAAACTATGCCATGATCAAGTTTTGCAACGGAATTTGCCGCAGCTGTAGGACCATAAATATCATATCCGCTTCTGGGGCCTATACCATCGGCAATAGGCGTATTTGCAAGTCTTCCGTCAGGCGTTGCGCCTGTCTGCTCTCCGAGCGGTACGTTTGCAGATACAGGATATAATCCTGCATGGAATATGCCGCCTCTCGGATTCTTATACTTATTAAGCTCCTTTGTATATATGTATGCCATTTCACGAGCAAAGAGGTCAATATCCTCATCATCGTTACCGTACTTAGGACAAGCGTCAATATCCTTTAATAGCTGCTCAAACTTAGCCTTCTGCTCGTCTGAGCCTACACCGTCAAGGAACATTTTACAAATTCCCGCAATCACATTTTCATCAACTGTCTTGCCCTCAGAAATAAGATCGTTAACAACATTTTTTGTTGCAGCTTGCGCCGCTTTCGGAGTAAGCCCTTTGCCGTAATTAAGAGTAAGCGCCTCTTTGAAATCGTTAAGAGTATATTTCTTTTTCTCGTATACAAGCTCTTTTATAGCATAGAGAGCGTCTGCAATATTTGCTATACCAAAGCCCTGAGGACCTGTAAAGTTATAATGCGCGCCACCTTCCTCCATGGTCTTTCCTGTCTTTATACAATCATCGATCATACACGCAACAAACGGCAGCGGACAACGCTTTGCATGCGCGACATCAATAGCGTTATTAGCGTTTACCATCATCATGATCTGGAAATCAGACTGCGCTTTGTATGCTGCGATAAACTCGTCAAAGCTTGTGAACTCCGATACATCACCTGTTTCAGGACCTACTCTCACGCCTCTGTCGATACCGTTTGAAAATACCAATTCAAGCGGACGCAGCATATTGAAGAATGCCGCATCGTGCCAGCCGTGTGTTTTACCTGCAACCTGTGGCTCAACACAACCGATTATGTTATAATCCCGCGCCTCTTCAAGAGTAATTCCTCTTGACATTAAGGCCGGAATTATAATTTCGTCGTTATAGTACGCCGGAAGTCCTATACCGGTTCTCGTGAGCTCGGCACATTTGATCATGAAAATATTCGGCGTTCCGTTCCAAATCCTTACCGAGAATGACGGAGCCGGAAGCAATGTGTGCATTGACGCCTGAATACACATAAAAGATAAATCGTTTGTAGCGTCTCTGCCATCTGTAGTCTGACCGCCTGCACAAAGGTTTTGGAACAGGCTGTAGCCTGCAAAGCCCTCAGCCGAAGCGGCATCGCGGCACTTATTTAAATCATTTAGCTTAACCCAGATACAGTCAAGAAGCTCCTGGGCAAACTCACGTGTTATTGTACCCTCATCCATTCCCTTTTTATAGAGCGGATACATATACTGGTCAAAACGTCCCGGTGAGATTGAATGTCCGCTTGATTCGAGCTGGAGAAGCTGCTGTATGAACCAGAAGGACTGACATGCCTCGTAGAAGTTCTCAGCAGGGTGCTCCGGTACTCTCGCACAGTTTTTCGCGATAATCAAAAGCTCCTGCTTTCTTACCGGATCGCTGCACTTCTCTGCCATATCCATCGCAAAAACCGCATAACGGCGTGCATAGCCGATTACAGCGTCAATTGAAATAATCATAGACTCAAGAAGCTCATGCTTTTCAGCGTAGTTTGCATCATAGGCATGAATAGAGAGAAGCTCATTCTGAACCTTTTCTCTTATTCCTGAAAGTCCGTGATTTATAACCTCCCAGTATTTAACCGTATAGTGTCCTACACCGTTATAGAAATAGTTGCCCGGTGTAAACATGTTATGCTCTATTGAACATATAGCCTCCGGAGCCATATATGCCGTTGCAAGCTCCGAGGTTGTCTTTCCCTTCCAGTACGGGAATATCTTGCGGAGCGCAGCCTTTGTTTCCTCTGAAATATAGAACGGGTCTGCTTCACGCTCTGCAACAGTTTCAAATTCAGCCTCAAGCCATTCCCATGAAAATTCAGGATATACCTGACAGCCCCTTGGTGCCTGAGTCGATGAGCCTACAATAAGCTCATCCGGTCTGATTATGATAGGAATATTCTCCAAAATATGTGCAAAAGCAAGGGCGCGACGCTTAACGATCGGCTCATTCTCTGTTGCCATATAGCTCTCAGTTAAAAGAACAGCCCTGTCAGCCTCTATTACCGGCATCTTTGCAAATAAATGATCAATAAGTCTGCCTATGCGGTCAGTTCTCGGTATATCAGTAGTATTAAACTTTCTCATGTTAGTGTCCTCCGGTTTCTGCGCATATCTTTTTGATATACTCTATCTTGCGCAGATGTGTATAGATACATCAATATATATTGATTATAGCATATTCGGTGATACTTTTCAATACTTTTTATTTTATTTTTAAAAATTTTTACAGTTTATGTTTATTACAACAGACTTGAAATGGAATTAAAAATGTGGTACAATATAGCAGAAAGGTGGATGAAAAAATGGAGATACTATTATGTATATTATCAGCCGTTACCATTGTATTTCTTATAATTCTGCTTACAAGGCGAAGCGGCACTTCTGAAACCGCTCAGCTTTCTGCTGCTGTTACGGCGGCTCAAAAGGCAATCGGCGAAATGCAGTCTGATCAGCTGGCGGCGATGAACCGACGGGTTGAAGATCTTAAAACGCAGCTTGAACGTCAGCTCACAGAAATCAGGCGCGAAAATAACGCACAGCTTGAACGTATGCAGAAAACAGTTGATGAAAAGCTTCAGGAAACACTCGACGCGCGAATTTCAAAATCATTTTCAATTGTAAATGAAAGACTTGAACAAGTATATAAAGGACTTGGAGAAATGCAGACCATCGCAAGAAGCGTCGGGGATCTTAAAAAGGTGTTTTCAAACGTCAAGACAAGAGGTATTTTAGGTGAAATGCAGCTTGGGGCTATCCTCTCAGAAATCCTTGCCCCGGAGCAATATACTGAAAATATCGCAACTGTTCCCGGAAGCAGAAATGTAGTTGAGTTTGCAATACGTCTGCCTGACAGTGACGGAGCAATAACATACATGCCGATTGATTCCAAATTCCCCGCAGATACATATTCCGCGTTTTTGGAAGCACAGGAAAGCGGGGATAAGCAAAAAATTGATGCTGCTTCAAGGCTTCTGCGCCAGAGAATTCTAAGCGAAGCAAGAGATATACACGAAAAATACGTGTCACCTCCATATACAACCGATTTTGCCATTATGTTTCTGCCCACTGAAGGATTATATGCTGAGGCAGTGAATCGCGGACTTATCGAGGAGCTTCAGAGCACATATAAAATTATGCTTGCCGGGCCAAGTACAATGGCGGCAATGCTTAGTTCTATACGAATGGGTTTCAAAACAATTGCTATAGAAAAACGCTCGGCGGAGGTATGGGAGATCTTAGGAGCAGTCAAAACAGAATTCGGTAAATTCAGCGCAATTCTTGACGCCACAAGAAAACGACTTAATCAGGCAAATGATGAATTAGACAAGCTTGTCGGTGTGCGTACACGCGCTATAGTAAAGAAGCTTAGCTCCGTTGAACAGCTTGATAGTGATAACTATCAAAATGACATCTTCGAGGAGGATTGAGAAAATGAAGATCAAAGCAGTATCTTGTATATTGGCTTTTTCGATTCTTTCGTCTTATACAGCATTTGCTGACGCTGATATAACTGTGCAGCTTGACGGGAGTCTGATAGAGTTCGATCAGACTCCGATTATATTAGATGGACGTACTATGGTTCCTATCCGCGCCATTTTTGAGGCTATAGGATATGATGTGGATTGGGATCAAAACACACAAACAGCTTCGGCAGTTAATGAAGAGAACTATATCATTGTTACAGAAAACTCTTCTGAAATAAAATATAAGCTCAACGGCATAGAGGACGTATATATCTGTGATGTACCGGCTCAGATTGTTTCAGAACGAATGCTCGTTCCGGTACGCGCAATTTCTGAAAGCGCAGGACTTACAGTTGGATGGAACGGAGAGACAATGACTGTTAATATTACAAGTCCTGTTCCGTTTTCCTATGAGGGCAGTTTCGGAGAAAGATCATATCAGATGAATTATACAGATGATTTTTTTAATGAACCTGTTTCTGTATACAACCCCAAGCTTTCTGTGTCAGCGCTTCAATTTGCGCTAGCAGGCTTTACTTCAAATGAATCTGATACAGATCGTGATAAAAATATAAAAGAGCTTTACAGCAGTCTCGGATTTACAGGCGTTGAGACATACGGCTATGATATTCCGCTTTCTGACAGCTCTGATAAGGCGGCATATTCCTTAGCATACAAAGACTGCGATGACAAAACGATAGTTGCTATCGTTGTGCGCGGCGGAGGCTACGGAGCTGAATGGTCAAGCAATTTTAATGTTGGTAAAGACGCATATCATACAGGTTTTTACACCGCTGCAAAAGAAATAACAAACTCGGCACAGAATTATCTTTCCGGGCTTTCAGCCGGTGGGCATAAAAATATAAAGGTATTGGTAACCGGCTACAGCCGCGGTGCCGCCATTGCCGGTATTACAGCCGCAAATCTTATTACTGAAGATGCTTATGATATTTACGGATATACCTTCGCAGCGCCGCAGTGGATTGACATATCGCGCAATATCGAATATACCGGTGATTTTTCACATATTTTTAATATAGTAAGCTGCGGTGATATTGTTCCACAGATCCCTCTCTCAATATGGGGATATGAGCGCCTTGGCACAGATGTTTACCTTGACGAACTGATTTCGACAGCTGATACCGAAAAAATTGAGGCATATTTCACAGCCATCACCGGAACTGACAACGCCTCTCTTTATATCTCAACAATAACAGATACCTCTGCAAATGATACTATCATTGATCTGTTTAGCCTCTCAGCTCCGACTCTTGAGGAATATAACACACAGCTTGAAGAAAATCTGAGACAGGCTTGCGCTTCAGAGGACGCTGATATTTCAAATATGGGTACTGTTATGCTTAATCACATAGGCAGTAAATTAGGCGAACTATATGCATCGGGTGAATTACAGAATTTTCTTTCACGCCATAATATAAGCAATGCACAGGTTACCGCAGCATTACTTAGCGCTGTATTCTACCAAACAATCAATCTCGATATGCTTGGTATCAGCTTTGATAATGTTTCGCCGGCGCATGCACCCGAGCTGTATCTTTCAGCTCTGATTCATGCTTTAAAAACCACAGAACAATAAAATATTAATAACAGAAAGGAAGTATGATTATGCTAAAAAAATTAATATCTGTTTTCGCCGTGTTATCGCTTTCAGTTTTCGCGCTTTCAGCTTGCGGAATAAAGTCAGACAACACGGTGTCTGATACAAAGTCTTCACAAACAACAGAGGAAATTGCAACCCTCAACCCTGATGTTGAACCTGCGGATTCAATGACTCTTGAAGAAAAGGTTGGGCAGATATTCATGGTTCGGTGCAGCGAAAACATGGATGAGATACTAAAAAAGAATCCGGGTGCAATAATAATGTTTTCAAACGACTTTGACGATCTTTCAAAGGAGCAGGTTAAAGCGAAAATTGACGGATACAAAAGCGCGATGCGAGTAGAACCGTACATAGCAGTTGACGAAGAAGGTGGAACCGTTGTAAGAGTCAGCAACCACAAAGCACTCTCGCCTAATAAGTATGAAAGTCCGCAGCATTATTATAAGCAAGGCGGAATTCCTGCCATTATCGAGATTGAGACTGAAAAAGCAAAACTGCTTACATCGTTGGGCATCAGTATGAACCTCGCTCCCGTAGCGGATATTACAACAAATCCAGAGGATTTTATTTATGACAGATCAATCGGTCTTGACCCCCAGTCTACAGCCGACTATGTAGCAGATGTGGTCAAGGTTATGAAAAAGAATAATATACTTTCATGTATGAAACACTTTCCCGGATATGGAAGCAACGTTGATACACATACCGGTATTGCGGTAGATGAAAGACCTCTTTCCCAGTTTAAAGAGAATGATTTTCTTCCGTTTGAGAGCGGAATAAACGCCGGAGCAGACGCGATCCTTGTTTCGCACAATATCATAACCTGTGTTGATGAGACGCAGCCCGCGTCAATATCCCCCGCTATTCATGAAATAATAAGAAATGACCTTGGTTTTACAGGACTGATACTTACAGATGATATGTCAATGGGTGCAATGGCGAATTACGGTACTCCGTATGTTAAGGCAGTGCTTGCAGGAAATGATATGATTATTGTTTCGGATTTTGATACAGCATATAATGAGGTATTAAACGCAGTTAAAAATGGTACAATACCAGAAGAAACGCTTAACGCGGCCGTAAACAGAATTGTGAACAAGAAGAACGGCAAATAATAAACAAAATTTTACATAAAAACTATTGACAAATCATATTATTAGTGCTATAATACTTTATGTTGTTTGCAAGAACAGCATAAAATGCGAGGGTGGCGGAATAGGCAGACGCGCACGTTTGAGGGGCGTGTGGGTGAAACCGTGCCGGTTCAAGTCCGGTCCCTCGCACCATAATCTGAAAATCACAAGCTATTGCTTGTGATTTTTCTATAATATGGGGGATTTAAGAATGCTTACCGCAATATTTCAGACCGATATCAAATTTGAGGACAAGGAGTATAATCTCGCGCATGGAACAGAGCTTATAAAGCGCGCGGCAGAACATGGAGTCTCTATATGCTTCTTCCCGGAAATGAGCTTTACAGGCTTTTCAATGAATATTTCGCATACCGGTGAGAGCGATGACTATACCATAAACAGAATAAAAAAAGCCGCTGTCCAAAATAAAATATCAGTCGGCTTCGGCTATACAGCTTTAAAAGGCGGAAAGGCCGAAAACCACTATGCAGTAGTAAACAGCCGCGGCAAGCTTATTTCAGATTATATAAAAATACACTCATTTGCTATAGGCGGAGAAAAGGATGATTTCATCAGCGGAAATGAGCTGCCGAATCCGTTTACGATAGACAAGCATAATATATCTACATATATATGCTATGACCTGCGTTTCCCTGAGATTTTCAGGGCTTCAGCTGATTTATCATCCGTTATGACTGTTGCTGCAAACTGGCCGAAATCACGACGCGAACACTGGCTTGCACTTTTAAAGGCACGCGCCATAGAGAATCAGGTCTACGTCATCGGAATCAACTGCTGTGGAAGACAGGGCAATATTTGCTACAGCGGCGACAGCATGGTTATAAATCCGTTCGGGGATGTAATCGCTGCCGCATCTTCCGACCATGAAGAAATGATTATTGCCGATATTGCAGCGGACACAGAAAAAATCCGCAGCAGATTCCCTGTTTTACAAAGCAGAAAACAAAAGCTTTACCGCGAGTTACTTGGCGAATAGCGCTGCAGCGAAACCTGCAGCCGCAGCACTGCCTATAAGCGCCCATGTACGAGTATGAAGCTCAATTGAACCGTTTACAGCGGATGCTGCAATAATAATAAGTATTATAAAGCATAGGCTTACTGCCATAGCATTTATGAGAATTTTAAACTCTGCTGTTTTTGCCGCGCCGAGCGCGCCAACAAATACTCCTACGATCGCGCCGCCAAAGGTGATAATACCGGCCGTTCTCTCGTCAATTATATTGAAATATGTAGCTACTGCGCTGAGAAACAGCACAAATGCAGCTATAATATACGAAAATATTACTCCGCGCAGAATTCCCTTAAGATTCATAATAATCCTCCATTCAGATTCTATTTCTAATTACATTCTATGCACGGAAATCGCAAATAAGCCTAAATAATAAAAAAAACATCTCATATAATCTATGAGATGTTTTTTGGAGCGGAAGACGAGATTCGAACTCGCGACGTTCACCTTGGCAAGGTGACGCTCTACCACTGAGCCACTCCCGCATATTCTGTTATTCCTTAACAACAGAATATATTATATCAGAACTTTTCTGATTTGTCAACCACTTTTTGAAAATTTTTTAAATTTTTTCTTCAGATCGAATCATACATGCTATACAGCTTACTGTATATTCCTCCTGTTTCTACAAGCTCCTTGTGTGAGCCCTGTTCCATAATGCCCTCATCAGTAAGAACAATAATAGTATCAGCATTTTTAACAGTTGTTAGTCGATGCGCAATAGTAAGAACTGTTCTGCCCTTTGCGAGACGTTCAAGCGAAGCCTGAACAATACGCTCGCTTTCATTATCAAGCGCGGAGGTAGCCTCATCAAGAATAAGAACACGAGGATTCTTCAAAAATACTCTCGCGATCGAAATCCTTTGTTTCTGACCGCCTGAGAGCTTCACTCCCCTCTCTCCTACATATGTATCATATCCGTTGGGAAGCTGCATTATAAATTCATGTGCTCCGGCTGCTTTTGCCGCCTCTATTATAGAGTCTCGAGATGCCCCAGGGCGTCCGTATTCAATATTTTCAAGCACCGTTCCGGAAAACAGATATACCTCCTGCTGTACAACGCCGATTGCGCTTCTCAGCGATTTAAGCGTAAAATCTCGTATATCTCTGCCGTCTAACAGAATGCTTCCATCTGTAACATCATAAAATCGCGGAATGAGATTGCACAATGTTGTTTTTCCTCCTCCTGATGGACCTACAACCGCAACCGAGCCGCCCTCGGGTATTTTAAGATTAATCCCGCTCAAAACCTCCGAATTATCATCGCTGTAATGGAATGTGACATTTTTAAACTCAATTTCGCCGCGCACATGTTTAAGCTCGACCGCATCCTCTTTCTCTGTGATCTCGGCAGGCGTATCCATAATCTCGCAGAATCTTTCTATTCCTGTCATACCGCGCTGGAACTGCTCAGTAAACTGAATGAGCGTTTTTACCGAGGCAAACAGCGCGCTTACATACAGAAGATATGCCGTAAAATCGCCGGGTGTAATTTTTCCTTTGGTCAAAAATACCGAACCTGCGACAACTACAGTAAGATACATTATACCTTCAAAGAAACGGTTTACGCTTCCGAAGCCACCCATATAGAAATATGTTTTTTTCTTCAATTTAAGATATTTGACATTTCCGTCTTCAAACTTTTTCTTTTCTATCTCTTCATTAGCAAAAGATTTTACAACCCTTATACCTAAGAGAGAGTCCTCAACCTGAGAATTTATTTCGCCAACCTGTACACGCTGCTCCTTAAACACTTTACGCATCTTTTTATTATAGAACTTAATAAAAATAAATACGAACGGAATCACAGCGAACACTATAAGCGTCAGAGACGGGCTTGCGCTGCTCAAAATAGCAAATGACAGTATGAGCTTGAGTCCGGCTATAAACAGCTCCTCCGGTCCATGATGCGCAAATTCGGTTATATCAAATAAATCCGATGTTATCCTTGACATTATCTGTCCTATTTTATGATTTGAATAAAATGAAAACGACAGTTTCTGCAGATGTCCAAACAAATCGCGGCGCATATCGGTTTCCATTTTCGCGCCCATTACATGACCTGTGTTCTGCATATAGAAATTCGCTGCCGCGTCAAGCAGACGCAGAGCAAAATATAATGCCGCCATTTTGATTATGAGTATTATCGTTAGCGATGCGGGGTTGTCAAATGCTGTATTTGTGATGTACCGCACAATTATAGGAAAAACGAGATCGCAAACCGTTGTGAGCGACGCACATAAAAGATCGAACACTATAATCCATTTATATTTTTTATAATATGGTAAGAATCTGGCAAACAGATCCTTCATCTTCATTGGTGTTGCCATTATTATCATCCTCCGGAAATATATTTAGATTTTACCATATTTTTCGGGAGGTGTCAATAATAACATTTCGGGAGTCATAAACCGGTCCTTGTCCACGTATTTATAATATACAGGGTTTAAGGCAGTTTGAAAGGACAAGAGTTATGAAACGTTTTAAGGCAGTAATTATAACAAAAAAGAATCTTACAAAAGCGGCTATAGCAATACTTGCGGTTTCAGCCTGCGCAGGAGTATGCTTCGGTATCAAACACAGCGAGCCGGAGGCAGTGGCAGTATTCTCCGACGCTGAGACAATACTTAACGAGGGCATGCCACGTTCGGATGATTTCAGTATTAAAAAATTTATTGCCTCAGTTCTCGGATTTGATGCAGACAAGCCTGAAACAATAATAGAAGGTTCATCAGAAATTTTTAAAGCAGCGGCAGAAACAACCGAGACACCCGAAATTGTGACAGATTCACCGACAGAGCAGCCCGTCGCAGAACCGAACGAGCCTGTCACTGATGACATTGAGCTCCCTTCTCATGATGAAATCATAGCAGCGACAAATATTCAAATCAAAAATGCAACTCAATATTCAGTAGACCTCGGCGCGCTTTGTGCGCAGCCGCTTGAAACGATACTCGATAAAGGTGACAGTCCCGAAGTGCTTATCATGCATACTCATACCACTGAATGCTATGCAGGCGATGAAATGAGTGGTGAGGGCGAGCGCACAACAAATGAATCGTATAACGTATGTGCCGTAGGTGATATTATTGCCGAGACGCTCGAGGGTTATGGCATAAGCGTTATACACGATAAAACCATACACGATTATCCGTCATACCAGGGCGCTTATACAAGGGCTATGAATACAATAAATTCTGATCTTGAAACATACCCGAATGTCAAGGTTGTACTTGATATCCACCGTGACGCGTATGTCTATAGTGACGGAACAAAGCTCCGGGTTGCCGCAAATGTGAACGGAAGCGATACGGCTCAGGTCATGCTCGTTTTAGGCACCGACAGCATGGGGCTTTATCACCCATACTGGCGCTCAAATCTTTCGCTTGCAACAAAAATCCAAAGTGCTGCGGAAATAATGTATCCGGGACTAATGCGCCCTATCGATCTGCGCAGTGAGAGATTCAACATGCATGCTACAAAAGGCTCAATACTTATTGAAATCGGAAGCAATGGCAATAGCTTAGCAGAAGCAAAATCCTCGGCAGGATATATCGGAAATGCAATCGCCGCGGCACTGCTTAATGGATAGATTCACCTAAAAGCGGCGCAACCTTCTTTTTCTGTGCGAGCAGCACACCCAAAAGAATCATCGCTCCGCCCATAAGCTGACCGGGACCTATAAATTCGCCGAGTACAAGCGAACCGAGAATGACGCTCGTTACAGGTTCTAAAGTCGAAAGAATTCCCGCCTCCTGCGCGCCCTCATACCGCACGCCAAGCTGGAACAGCGGCATTGCGCCAAGTGTTACGATAAGCGATATTACAGCCGAGAAGCTCCATGAGAGCGGTGAAATATCAAAATAGAGTGAGCGCATCGCAGCTCCGAAAATCAGCATTGAAGCGCTCATAATCAGCATCATGTAAAATGTGAGAACAACGTAGTCCATTCTGTCAAGTCCCGAACGGTCAATATATACAACATAGAAGCTGTAGAAAATTCCTGACAGAATTGCAAGAACGATTCCTGTTATATCCGAGGTTGTACCGATATCGGCAAACATAAATACCCCTACCGTTACGAACATTACGGCGCTGAGTGTTATTCTCGATAGCTTTTCGCGATATATCACCGCAGATGAGATCACAACGAGAAGAGGATATATAAAATGCAGCGTTGAAGCAAGTCCGGTTGCAATATAATGATATGAAATATATAAAAGAAGTATCGGCATTGTGCCGCCAAACACTCCGAGGATTATTACCTTTTTTATCTGATTCCGGTCAAGGCGCAGATTTCTTTTATCAGCGCGGATTATAGCATACAGCACCGGAAGTGAAATAACGCTGCGCAAAAACGTAAGCGTAACACCGTTAATGCCGCCGCGATAAGATATTGCGGTCAGCACCGGCAGTATGCCGTAGAGTATCGCGGAAATAACCAGGCATATTTTACCCTTTCTCATAAAAATCCTCCTTTTTTGATTTTTATGATATTATTTCCCGATTTTTAGTAATTAATACAAAAATATCAGTATATTATAGCAGAAATAATCCAATAGTTAAGTCTCTCCTCCGAGTCGTCCGGTTCTGCGCTTGATGTTATAGTCACAGTTCTCGTCTCGTCATCCCATTGCACATCAGCATTAAAGGCTTCTGACACTGCGCGCAGCGGCACAAAGGTTCTGTCCTTAATGATACGAGTTGCAACATCAAGTTCAACCGTATGGGTCGCTCCTGCCCATGCTGCACCCGGCTTTGTAGATGTATTAATTACATTCTTTTCCATAGTTGATTCGCCAATAGTCATACCGACATAATAATCTCCATACTCTCCCCATATTGTAACCCTCTGCCACTGATTCATCTCATTCCACGTTACAGTTTTATTCAACGCCTCTGCAATCACGCGTACAGGAACAAGCACATGATTATTTTCCATCACCGGTGCCACATCAAACTGAAGCTCCACGCCATCAACAATCACCTTTATATCCTCGTCTTCGGCATGTGAAATCGGTATATGCACCGCCAGAATCATTATAACTGACATGATGACAGATATTATTTTTTTCATATTGTATACCTCCATTCGCATGAGTTTCTATATTAAATGCGATTCAGAATCATAAATTATAGTGACTGAGTATCCACCTCATATTGCGTTACCAGTCCCATGTCTCCTGCCGGTAGGCACAGGTACTAATGAAAAATAAATTTCCTTAGTTACGCTTTCCCCTTTGCTGTTTGTCACTTTAACTATTGCGACAAGTTTGACTTCGTCATCATCTCCTTGCAGCAGGTGATTTTCTCTAATTGCTTCAATATCAGGTTTCCATGTAGCTGTCTCAGTATATATTGCATCCTTATCAGGTTTAACCCAACCGGTATCATTACCTATGCAAATCTCTTCAAATGTTCCGTAAGGTGGGCATGTCCACTCATATGTATATGTATCATCAGCACTGCCGTTTTTTACCGATACCATAATCGGAAATCCTGCTAATGGGTTTGTTGATGAATTATGCTGTATATCTAATTCAAATGGCTCGACTTGCTTCGGCATATGAATTGATCCCATAAGCGCATGTCCTGCCGAAAATTCAACATGCTCTGTTACACTTTCTCCTTTACTGTTTGTGACTTTTACAGAGACACATACTTTAAAGTTTTCATAATTCCAGCTATCATTATATTTCCATACAGCAGTTTCACTATAAACGGCATCTTTTTCCGGTTTCTTCCATACGATATCATTACCGGAATGTATACTTTCAAAGTTTCCTTCGGAACAGGACCATTCATATGTATATGTTTCGTCAGGTTCGTCACTGAAAACAGAAACCATAATAGCTTGGCTGCCCGAAATAGGAACATGAGAACCGGGAATATTCTTATCTAAATAGAAAGATTTATCATCATAGAATTTATCATACCAATAGTCATATCTCTCATCACGGTCAGCAGGTTCGGGACTTGATGTTATATTTACAGTTCTAGTCGCGCTGTTCCACTGCACATCGGCCTTAAGCGCTTCCGATACTGCGCGAAGCGGAACAAAGGCTCTGTCTTTGATAATACGCGTCGGAACATCAAGTTCAACTGTATGAATTTGGGGAATCAGCTGCTTTTCCATAGTTGATTCACCAATAGTAAACTGGAGAAAATAATCTCCATACTCTCCTCTTATTGTGACCCTCTGCCACTGATCCTTCACATGCCACTCTACAGTTTTATTCAGCGCCTCAGCAAGCGCTCGTACCGGCACAAGCACACAGTCATTTTCTATCACCGGCGGCACATCAAACTGTAGCTCCGTACCGTCAACAATCACTTTCACATCATCTTCAGCCAGCGAAACAGGTACATGCACCGCCAGAATCATCGCAGCAGACAAGATGACTGATATTAATTTTTTCATATTATAGCCTCCATTCACATAAGTTTCTGTATAAAATACGATTCAGACTTACAAATGGTTGCATTAATATTAAAAAAATTTGAAAGAACCCAGATGAATATCGTTTGATCATTCACCCGAGTTCTGTAAATTCATCTCTCGTCAGCTTTCTTTTTTATCTTTTCCCAATATGCCTTTGCGGCATTTTCTGTTTTATTGTCCCCGTATTCGTAATATTTTCTGTCCTTTATGTTATCCGGCAAATACTGTTGGGTTACATAATGGTTCGGGTATGAATGCGGATATTTATAATCTATACCATGACCAAGATTTTTAGAGCCGCCATAGTGCGAATCCTTCAAATGCGCTGGGATGTCGCCTGTATCCTTGCTCTTTATATCTGAAAGCGCCGCATCTATAGCGTTTATCGCGCTGTTTGACTTTGGCGCAGTCGCAAGTAAGATAACAGCCTCGGCAAGCGGGATCCGTGCCTCAGGAAGCCCAAGCTGCAAAGCGGAGTTTACGCATGAATTCACAATAGTCGCAGCCATAGGATATGCAAGCCCGATATCCTCGGATGCCATTACAAGAATTCGGCGGCATATGCTCGGCAGATCACCTGCCGCGATAAGCCGCGCAAGATAGTGCACAGCCGCGTCAGGGTCTGAGCCGCGAACCGATTTCTGGAACGCGGACAGTATATCATAATGACTGTCTCCGTCCTTATCATAGCGTAAAGCCTTTTTTTGTGCTGCCTGTTCGGCTAAATCAAGTGTGAGATACAATTTCCCGTCCTTGTCAGGATGAACAGCCATAAACACAGCTTCAAGCGCGTTGAGCGCTTTTCTTACATCGCCGTTTGCCGAATGTGCAAGATGCGTTATCGCGTCATTGTCTATTACTGTTTCAAACCCACTCCAAAGTTCGGCTGATAGTTTATCAGCTGCTCGGCGGAGTGATATTTCTACATCCTCGGGTGAAACGGGCTTGAATTCAAATACTATACTTCTCGATAAAACAGCGTTATACACATAAAAATACGGGTTTTCCGTTGTACTCGCAATAAGAGTGATCTTACCGTTTTCCATAAATTCCAACAGTGACTGCTGCTGTTTTTTATTAAAATGCTGTATCTCGTCAAGATACAGCAGCACCCCCTCCGGTGCAAGAAATGAATCAAGAGTGCCAACAATATGCTTTATATCCGCCACAGACGCGGTTGTAGCGTTGAGACGGTGGAGCGTTTTTCCTGTTTTTGCCGCAATAATATTGGCAACTGTAGTCTTTCCTACACCGCTCGGACCGTAAAAAACCATATTAGGCACTTCGTTATTTTCTATTATGTTTCTCAGAAGCTTTCCCTCTCCTAAGAGATGCTTCTGCCCGACCACATCATCTAAAGTCTGCGGTCTTATTCTGTCTGCAAGAGGTGTTGTATTCATTATTTTTCAAGCTTTGCTTTGATATCGGCTCTGAGCTTTTCAATCTCTTCTTCGGAAATAGTCGTCATAAACGAACGGCGGCATTCCTCGATATGGTCAAGCTTTTCGAGCGCACCCTCATAATCCTTAAGCTTACATGCAACCTGCGCTGCATGATACCACGCTTCTACAAATTTCGGGCTTGTTTCAATGACCTTATCCGAAATTTCCTTGGCCTTTTCATATTCGCCTCTGTTATAGTAACAGATAAGCATATTATCGCATATATCACGATCATCATCTGCGTACTCATAGGCTTCCTTGCAGAAATCAAACGTATCCTGACTCATAGGATCAACAATAATCTTAAAGAAGCCAAGCATACCGTAATGCATAATACTTCTGAATCCCTCATTGTACAATTCAACAGCATCCTCTATTGCCTCTTCAATATTACCCTGCTTATAGTAGCACATACAGCGCTGGATGATTGCGCGATTTCTGTATTCCGGTTTTATTTTATATGCAAGCATATGATTAACAACCGACTCAGCCTCATCAATATCACCTGTACGGAGCAGTACATATGAATATTCAATTCTTATATCACCATTGGCATGACCTGTATCCATTGCCTTTTTGAAATATTTTTTCGCACCCTTGTAATCGCCGTCCATATAGCATTTTCTGCCCTTTGCACGATAGATTACAGGTATGTTCTTATAAATAAAATACGCCATTATAATAACAAATGCCGCTAAACCGAGAAAGAGATTATACTTTGTAAGAAAAAATAATAACGCTAAAACTATAATAACATTTAAAAATTTCATTTGTTTTCACCTTTCAAATAATATCAGATAAAGTACAACAAGCCGCGCTTGTATCAGCGCGGCATTGAATACATTTAAAATTCTGCTGTTCCTACAGTACGCGGGAACGGAAGTACATCACGGATATTCTGCATGCCTGTTATATACATAACAGCACGCTCAAAGCCGAGTCCGAAGCCTGCATGCTTATTCGTTCCGTACTTTCTGAGATCGAGATACCAGTCATAATCCTTCGGATCAAGACCAAGCTCCTGCATTCTCTCTATAAGAACATCATAGTTCTCCTCACGCTGAGATCCGCCTATAATCTCTCCGATACCCGGAACGAGAACATCACATGCTGCAACAGTCTTTTTATCGTCATTGAGCTTCATATAGAACGCCTTGATCTCCTTCGGATAGTCTGTGACCATTACAGGACGCTTAAAGACTGTTTCTGTAAGATAGCGCTCATGCTCTGTCTGCAAATCGTTGCCCCATTCAACCTTGTACTGGAAGTTGTCGTTATTCTTCTTGAGGATTTCAATCGCTTCTGTATATGTCACGCGCGCAAACTCATTTGATACGACGTTATTAAGTCTTTCGAGCAAGCCCTTATCTATAAATTTGTTGAAGAATTCCATCTCTTCCGGCGCGTTTTCAAGACAATAGTTAATTATATACTTTAACATATCCTCTGCCAGATCCATATCATCATTAAGGTCTGCAAAGGCGATTTCCGGCTCAATCATCCAGAACTCAGCCGCATGGCGGGTAGTATTGGAGTTTTCAGCGCGGAATGTCGGTCCGAATGTATATACGTTTCTGAACGCCATGCAGTATGTTTCAACATTGAGCTGACCGCTTACGGTGAGGTTTGTGCTCTTGCCGAAAAAGTCCTCGCTGTAATCTATGCTGCCGTCTTCATTCTTCGGAAGGTTATCCATATCAAGAGTTGTTACCTTGAACATCTCGCCTGCACCCTCACAGTCGCTGCCTGTTATTATCGGCGTGTGCACATATACAAAGCCGCGCTTCTGGAAAAATTCATGAATCGCATATGCAATCATTGAGCGTACTCTGAATACTGCTGCAAATGTATTTGTTCTCGGTCTGAGATGCGCGATTGTGCGGAGATATTCAAACGAGTGCCGCTTTTTCTGAAGCGGATAATCCGGAGTTGAAACTCCGTCTATCACAACATTCTGTGCCTTTATTTCAAACGGCTGCTTAGCCTGCGGAGTAAGCTCAAGAATACCTGTAACTGTAATAGCAGCACCAACATTGAGCTTTGCAAGCTCGCTGTAGTTTTCAAGCTTATCAGCCTCTATAACCACCTGAATGCCGCTGAAAAAGCTTCCGTCATTAAGCTCGATAAAACCGAAATTCTTTGATGCTCTTACAGTTCTTACCCAGCCCGATACGGTTATCTCTTTTCCTCCATATGTTTCTGTATCACGATAAATACTTTTAACTACTGTTTTCATTTCTATTCCTCTATTATGTTATAATATGTTTATACCGTTTTCGCGGCAAGTTTTAATCATATCCTTAGGCCACACGCTCTGCTGAACCTCGCCGATATGCGCTTTGTTGAGCATAATCATACAAAGACGTGACTGACCAATACCGCCGCCTATTGTATACGGCAGCTCTTTGTTGAGAATCATCTTGTGGAAATCAAGCTCCATTCTGTCCAGACAATCCGCTTCTTCGAGCTGTGATTTAAGAGAATTCTCGTCAACTCTTACGCCCATTGATGAAAGTTCAAACGCAACATCAAGCAGCGGATAGTAAACAACTATATCAGCATTAAGCTCCCAATCGTCATAGTCCGGCGCGCGTCCATCATGGCGGATTCCCGATTCAAGAACTTTACCAATCTGCATGATGCACGCTGCATGATGCTCTCTTAAGAACTTATTCTCCCGCTCCTTCGGAGTATCATCCGGATACATATCCTCGAGCTCCTGAGTTGTTATGAATGTTATATCCTCCTTGAAGCAGTTTATAAGCTCCTCATACTCCGCGCATACTTTCTTTGCAGTTCTGCGCATTGAAGCATAAATACGTCTTACAACCTCCTTAAGCGTAACAAGACTGCGCTGACTCTTTTCAATTACGGCCTCCCAGTCCCACTGGTCAACGTACATTGAATGAAGGTTATCAACCTCCTCATCACGTCTTATAGCGTTCATATCGGTATAAAGACCTTCGCCCGGCTGGAAGTTGTACTTTCCGAGGGTGAGTCTTTTCCATTTTGCAAGCGAATGAACAATTTCAAGATTTGCGCCGCCGATGCACGGAGCGTCAAAGTTTACAGGACGCTCAACGCCGTTTAAGTTGTCATTAAGACCGGTTTCAGGTCTTACAAACAGCGGTGCTGAAACACGCTGAAGGTTCATTGCCGCGATAAGCTCACGCTGGAAGGTGTCCTTTATGAACTTAATAGCAGTCTCCGTAGTTCTGCCGTCAAGAGCAGAGCTGTAATTTTCAGGAATTATCAATCCCATTTCCACTTACCTCTTTTCCTTTTTGTATAATCAATCAACAATTTCTATGTTATCAAGCTGCGCACGGAAGCTTTTCCGGATCGCTGCAAGATATTCTTTTCTTAACTCGGCCTGCTCGGCCTTTTCGGCATCAGTTAATTCCCCTGCCTTCTGCTTTTTTGCAAGCTCATTGATTCGTTCAATTTTCTTTTTATCCATTATTCAGTTATTATTACAGAATATGTATCCTGATCCCATTCAACCTTTGAGCCGAGCGCTTCCATAACGAAACGGAGCGGAACGAATGTACGCTCCTCGACAATCTCAGCTGCCTTGTCGAGTGTTATCATCTGATCGTTTACAAATGCTGCAGTTGTCCCTATCTGAAGAACCACGCTTGTTGCTTCCTCATCACCGTTATCTTTTACAGCTATAACTGTCTCGTTTTCACTGTCCCACATAACAGTGGCATCAGCCTTTTCAAAAATCGCTCTGAACGGAACCATCGTTCGTTCCTCGGATATATACGGATCAACATCAAATTCAAGCTTCTCACCGTTATAATATACTGACGGTGTCTGGGCAAAAGCTGCCGTTGAGCCTATAATAAAGGCTGTGGCAACAGCACCGCATAAAATCTTTTTCAATAGTATCACTCCTTCTCTACGCTACGCAAAACTATGTTTTGCTATGCTACAACTCGCAAGCGAGTTGTTCACCTTGGTAAATAATAAATTTATTTTATCATAATTCATCTTCTATGTCAAGTTTATATTCCTGTAAAGACAAAGAACAGTGTCACAAACACACCAAGTATTATTCTATACCAGCCGAATGAGGTAAAGCTGTGCCGCTTTACAAAGTTCATGAGAAATTTGATTGCAATGAGTGAAACGATGTATGATATCACCATACCTGTTATAAGAACCGCTATATTTGCAGGATAAAATATACCGTGATATGTTACAATCTTCAGAGCGCTTACACCAAACATGACGGGAACCGCAAGAAAAAAGGTGAATTCCGCGGCAACAGCACGGGAGCAGCCTGCGAGCATGCCTCCGATTATTGTAGAGCCCGAACGCGAAGTTCCGGGTACAATCGAAAGCATCTGGAACAACCCTATCAAAAATGCTGTTTTATATGTGAGCTGGTCAAGACTTTTTATCTTCACCTTTTTATGTATCTTTTCAACCAAAATAAACGCGATACCATATACTATAAGAGCAGCGGCAACAACAAACGGTGTTTCCAGCTTTTCCATCATATCATTGAGCAAAAGACCTACAACTGCAGCAGGAATACATCCTATAACAATTTTAAACAAAAGCTGCCATGTACTTTTCTTTTCCGTTGCCGATTTCTTCTTTGAAAACGGGTTTAGTGTTCTGAAATAAAGCGTTACAACCGCAAGGATTGCGCCGAGCTGTATCACATACAAATATAAATCCGATGCTGTAAATCCTTCGTTATGAATAAACTTATTAACAAGAATCATGTGTCCTGTAGAGCTTATCGGGAGCCATTCGGTTATACCCTCAACAAGTCCGAGTATCAATGTTCTTAAATATTCAATCATCCTTCAATTCCCCTTATATAATCAATAATCAATTGTGCAGCTCGTTCTATCGTTGTTTTCTGCGAGTTTATACATATGTCATAGTTCTCGATTGCGCCCCACGTACGGTTTGCATAATAGCTGTAATATGTCTTACGCTGCTTATCGGTTTTATTTACGCGCTCCTTTGCCTTTTTCAAAGAAAGACCATACGCGTCGGCAACACGCTGCGCGCGCCAGTCAACAGATGCATAGATAAATACATTCGTAAGGTCTATACCTTCAACATCTTCAAGAACATAGTCAGAGCAGCGGCCTATAATAACACAGTTTTCTTCTGCCGCAACCTTTTTAATAACCTCCGACTGCGCTAAAAACAGCTTATCATTTATAGGCATTTCATAATAAAGAGGTCCTGACATACCTCTTACCGAGTAGCTGCCGCTTGCAAGAGAATATAACAAACTTGACGTAGCCTTTTCATCTATATGTTTCAGTGCTTCGGGTGAGATGTTATTCTTCTTAGCTGCCATTTCAACAAGCTCTTTGTCATATAATGCATACCCGAGCTCACGGGCTATAATCTCGCCTATATCGTGTCCGGCAGATCCGTATTGCCGTCCGATTGTAATTATTCTTTTCATACCATTCCTCCATTCTTTCATCGCTTATTTTTCATGTTAAAGCTGAACATTTTCCTTATATTCCTTTATATACTGATTTACCTTTTCAACATAATATTTTGTCTCGGTAAACGGAATCTCGTAAAGATTTTTTCCGTCTCTGCTGTAATTCGGATCCGCAAGCCATCCATCTACATTTCCGATTCCGGCATTATATGCCGCAAGCGCCGTATCGGTTGATTCGTAGCGGTCAATCAACATGCGAAGTAAATAACAGCCAAGCTTTATATTGGTTTCCGGATCCATATAATCATAATTTGTCAAACCAAGTCTGTCTGCGCACTCCTTTGCGGTCACCTCTGTAAGCTGCATAAGTCCTCCGGCATATGCCGAGCGTGCGTCTGCAACAAACCGGCTCTCCTGCTTGATTACCGCTATCACAAGATATGGGTCAAGATCGTTTTCATGCGCATATTTTACTATGTAGTCACTGTATTCAACAGGATATTTAATTTTTTTACTTATCTCAGAACCGCTCTTTAATGCTGCAAAAACTGCACATGTTGTTATAACAACAAGCAGGAATATAAAAATATTCCGCGTGATTTTTTTACGTCTCCGCTTTCTGCGGACTTTCTGTCTTTGATAAAGTCTTAATTTCGTTACAGATCTGCTCAATTTGAACTCCCAACCGGGCTATGCACCCGTTATTTTTTATATTATATGCGCCATGCTTTATATATTCATCATCACTCATTTGAGAATTTATTCGCTTTTGTGCCTCCTCACGGCTTATTTTATCCCGCTTCATAATCCGTTCAAGCCGCTTATCATTATCAGCCGTTACTACCACGAGCATACGGCAAAGTTCCTCCACAGGGCTGCCTATTATAACCGCACCGTCAATCGCGGCAATCTTCGCATTGGATGCTGAAATCTCGTTTTTGAGGTATTCAGTTATATAACTATGCGTAATGCGGTTCAATAATTTCAGCTTATTTTTATCACTGAACACAATTTCAGCCAGTTTCTTTCGATTTAAAGTGTTGTCTGCGTTAATAATTCCGCTGCCAAAAGCTTCGGAAAGTCTTAAAAGACACGGCATGCCCGGCTCTACTACCGCTCTTGCCGCAGCATCTGCATCGGCAACATATATTCCGTTTTGTCGGAATAATTCACTCACTGTTGATTTCCCCGCCCCCGACGCGCCTGTTATTCCGAAAATATAATTAGCTATCATGCCGTCCATCATTAATATTCTCTATCTGCCAGTCTATAGCTCCTCTGCCTTCGCGCTCAAGAATCTTATTCGCAAGCTTAAAATGTCCGCAGCCGAAAAAACCTCTTGTGGCTGAGAGCGGACTGGGATGCGCTGAGGTAAGAATAACATGCTGATCGTTTGTTATGACATTCATTTTCTCTTTTGCGTTGTTGCCCCATAGCATAAAGATTACCGGCGTTTCACGCTCGTTTAAAAGCTCCACGATTCTATTGGTAAATATCTCCCAGCCCTTATTGCGGTGAGAGTTAGCCATACCATCGCGGACAGTGAGAGATGCGTTTAACAACAGCACGCCTTGTCTTGCCCATTTTTCAAGATAGCCGTTATCAGGAATATAGCATCCAAGCTCTTCGTGCAGCTCCTTATATATATTTACAAGCGACGGAGGAATCTTCACATCCGGCTTAACCGAAAAACATAAGCCATGTGCCTGTCCCGGTTCATGGTATGGATCCTGACCGAGTATTACAACCTTTGTATCCGCATATGACGTCCATTTAAGAGCATTAAAAATATCATACATATCAGGGTGTATTGTATATTTTTTATACTCCTCCGCTAAAAAGCTACGAAGCCTTTTATAATAATCCTTTTCAAACTCATCACTGAGTAATTCGTCCCAGTCATTGCCTATCTGTACCATAAATAATGCCTCCGCATTGCTAAATTATTAAGATTATATCATATATTCCATTAAATATCAAGAATTATTTATTTTATTTAAAAAGTTACTGACTTCCTCTATAATAAATTTACCATATCGCTCCGCTTTTACTGCTCCGATTCCGTCAACGGCAAGAAGTGCCTGTTTATTGGTAGGAAGCTTTGCGCATATATCTAAAATCGTAGCATCACTGAATATAACATATGGCGGAACACCCTGAATCTTAGCTTGCTTTAATCGTGCGAGACGCAGCTTTTCAAAAAGATCCCGCGACTGATCAGGTGAAAGCCGCGTCGATGCAGCAGGTGTTAATACCGGCTTTGTCGGGTGTTTCTTTATGGATTCAATGTGACGTCTGTTTATCCTGCGCTCCATACCGCTGCACGAGGAGCAGTTACCGCAGTTTTTTTTCTGCCGTTCCCCGAAATAATTCAGAATCTGGTTTCTGAGACATGCGGCTGTGCTGCAATAATCAACCATTCTGTTGAGGCGTCTGTAATCAAGACGTTTTATTTTAAGCCGCTGCGCGGGGGTGAGCTCATCATTATTCTCTGTATGTTCTATAAAAAATTTTATTGTATAAATATCACTCGGCATATACAGCATTATACATTCTGCCGCTGCACCATCACGCCCTGCCCTACCTGCCTCCTGATAATAGTTCTCTATATTTTTAGGCATATTGAAATGTACAACAAAAGCTACGTTCGATTTGTCTATTCCCATGCCGAACGCGTTTGTCGCAATCACTACAGGCATACGGTCAAATATAAAATCCTCTTGGTTCTTTGTACGCTCGTCTGAGTCAAGTCCGGCATGGTACCGGGTTACGGGATAGTCCATAGCGGAAAGAATTTCATATAACTCGTCAACAGCCTTTCTTGTTGAGCAGTATATAATTCCGCTTTCATCCTTGTGCCGGTCGAGAATTTCAAGGAGCTCGCTAACTCTGCCTTTTTTACTTTTAGGTCGGCGAACCTCAAAATACAGGTTCGGTCTGTCAAATCCGGTTGTAAGAACATACGGATCATGAAGTTCGAGTATATTTAAAATATCCTCTCGCACATGACTCGTTGCCGTTGCTGTAAACGCTCCGATTACAGGACGCTTTGGAAGTGAATCTATGAACTCTGTGATTTTGAGATAGCTAGGACGAAAATCCTGTCCCCATTGCGAAACGCAGTGTGACTCGTCTATTGCGACATAGCTTATATCAAGCCTGCTGCACACATTCTTAAACGATTCCGTTTCAAGCCGTTCCGGCGCAACATATATAATCTTATATACACCCTTAAGCATGTTTTCTCGTACCTTAGCGCATTGCGCTTCACTCAGCGAGCTGTTATAATACGCTCCGCGTATTCCTGACTGAACGAGCGCCGTTACCTGGTCGTTCATAAGCGATATGAGAGGAGATACAACGATTGTGATTCCTGTCGCCATAAGTGCCGGAATCTGATAGCACATTGATTTTCCCGCGCCTGTTGGCATAATTCCGAGCACATCTCTGCCATCAAGCAATGCTGATATTATTTTTTCCTGTCCCGAACGGAAGCTGTCGTGACCGAAATATTCTTTTAAAAGTTTCTTAGCCTCTATGATTCGGTTATGCACCATTATCTATTCTCCTTTTATTTTTTCACAAAAAGAAAGCAGCCTGATTATATTAAGGCTGCATTGTTTTTAGGGGGACCCTTGCCTTTCGGCAAGGGCATATGAAAAAAAGGATGGTGTGACTGCGAATGCAGTCCGATTATAACTTAATTGCTGTATCAATATAGGTTTTATTTTACCGAATATTATATATTCAGAAAATATTACACATATAAATATTCCCATTCTTTGTCCATATTATAACATATACAGGATATAAATGCAAGCCTTGTTTATGAACTTTTTGTTAATTATCCGCAGTATTAAGCGATTTTTGCATCTTCTGCTCCATTTTCGTGAGTCTTTTCCATACGATACACAGCATCGTTATGAAGCATGCTGCCCCACCAAGAGCATTTGAAATCGGCTCGGCAATGAATACTCCGTTAACACCGAGAGCCGGAATATGCGGCAAAAAGAGTGTAAGCGGTACAACAAGTATCGCCTTTCGGAGCAGCGAGAAAAAGATAGCCGGTTTCGCATAGCCTAGCGATGTAAATGTACTCTGACCGCCAAATTGCAGTATCATCGCAAAGAACGCGATATAATACAGCCGCATAGAATGCTGCCCGATACTCAGCATAGTTTCATCAGAAGTGAACATCAGCATATAGAATTTCGGGAACAGCATTACGCTGAACCAGAACATAAGGCTCACAACCATACCGGCAAGCATTGTGAATTTTATAGACTGCTTAACCCTGTCAGGTTTGTTTGCACCATAATTATATCCCATAACAGGCTGTGAACCGTATGCAATGCCCGAGACAGGCAGCGATGCAACTTCGCGAACCGAATTCACCACCGTCATGATGCCGATATATAAATCGCCGTAGCCGGATAATACTACATTACAAACTACCTGGACAAGACAGTTTGTGCCGTTCATAATAAATCCTGCTATACCGAGCGACGATATATTTCTTACAAGTTTGAAATCAAGCGGCATATGCTGTTTTTTAATATGCAGAATGGTTCTTTTGCCGAACAGAAATGACAGTACCCAAAGCATCGAAACAAATTGCGATATGACAGTTGCAAGGGCCGCGCCGCGAATTCCCATTCTGAATACGAAAATAAACAGCGGATCAAGCATTATATTTAATATCGCACCGCACAGTACCGTTACCATGCCGAATTTTGCAAAGCCCTGCGAGTTTATGAACCAGTTCATACCAACGCTTATCATAGAGAAAATCGTTCCGATAAGATATATGTTAAGATAATCATTTGCGTATGAATATGTAGACGCGCTTGCGCCGAGCGCATAGAGAACAGGCGTTTTAAATATATAGCATACCGCCGTAAGAACAGCACCAGAAGCGATTATAAGCTCAAATGTATTTGTCATAATCCTCTCGGCGCGGTTTATATCACCCGCCCCTCTTGCGATTGAGCACAGCGCGCCGCCGCCCTGTCCGAACAGCGTTGTAAATGCGTTTACAAGCGTTACAATCGGAAATATAAGCCCTATTCCCGTAAGAGCAAGTCCCGATGTGCCCGGAAGATGACCTATGTACATTCTATCTGTTATATTATATAAAATCTGAACAAGCTGCGCAATAGTAAGCGGTATAGCCTGCGCGAGAATATGCCGCCTTACACTTCCTGAGGCAAAATCATTTTCCATTGTGGTGCCTTTCTGTATTATTTTTTATAAACATAATCAAAGATACACTGCATATAATCACATAGCCTATTACGCTCAGGCTATCCGGAATCTGACCGAGAACGAAAAATCCGAGTGCTGCGGCAAATATGATCTGTGTATAATCAAACACCGATATTTCACGTGCCGGAGCGTATGAATAAGCAGCCGTAATAGTGAACTGTCCGCCTGCTGCGCTTGCGCCGGCACATATTAAAAATATAAGCTGCAGCCATGACATCGGATGAAAATTGAATATCAGATACGGCATCGTTACAATACATGAAAATATTGAGAAGAAAAATACGATATATGTTTTTCTCTCACCCATTTCAGTAAGCTTTCTTACCATTGCGTATGCTATACCTGCACCAAGTCCGCCGCAAAGTCCGACAATACTTGCAGGATTTAAAAGCCCCGGTGTCGGCTTAATTATAAACAGGCTGCCGATAAACGCAGTAACTACCATCAGTCCTTGGAAAAGGCTTACGCGTTCCTTTAAAAGGATGAAGGAGAAAATAACCGCGAAAAACGGCGACAGCTTGTTCAGCATTGAAGCGTCTGTAAGCACAAGATGATCTATAGCGTAAAAATTGCATAGTATGCCCACCGTGCCGCATATAGCGCGAGTCAGAAGTCCAGGGAAACTTCCCTTGTGCCACTTAAAGCTTTCCTTATTTTTAATAAGCGCAACAAACGCGATAACCGCCGCAACCGCGTTTCTGAAAAAACTCTTTTCGATTGACGGCAAATCACCTGACAATCGCACAAACATATTCATGAGTGCAAAGCAGAACGCTGATGTCATTATGCACAACGCGCCCTTTGCCCTGTTTGATATAGCCAATTTACCTAACCTCTTTTCGCTGTAAATATCTTTTCCGCAACCTTAATGCCGTCTATCGCCGCAGTCATTATGCCTCCTGCATATCCTGCGCCCTCGCCGCATGGGTATATGCCTGATATATTCGACTGCATGGTTTCGTCATCACGCACTATTCTGACCGGCGATGATGAACGAGTTTCGGGCGCTGTTAAAATTGCGCCGTCCGAAGCAAATCCGTTAAGCCTTTTATCTAAAAGCGGAAGCGCTTCGCGCATTGTATCTGTTACATATTCCGGCAACAGATTGTCAAGGCTGCACATTTTAACTCCGGGTTTATATGTCGGGCTGATATCCGCCTCGGCGCCGTTGCCCTTTAAGAAATCACCAACTGTCTGGGCCGGAGCGATATATCCTCCGCCCCCAAGCTCAAATGCCTTTTGCTCTATTTCACGCTGGAAATAGCAGCCTTCAAGAACATCATCTCCGGGCAAATCGTCCGGCATAACGTTAACAAGTAACGCACTGTTCGCGTTCTCTCCGTCACGCGCAAACTCGCTCATGCCGTTCGTTACAACTCCCCCCGGCTCCGATGATGACGCAACTACCGTTCCGCCCGGACACATACAAAACGTATATGCTGTTCTGCCGTTCGAAGTCTTAACCGACAGCTTATAATCTGCCGCCGGAAGTAACGGATACATATCGCCGTACTGTGCTCGGCTTATAAGCTCCTGCTTATGCTCAATACGCGCGCCGATTGCAAAAACCTTACGTTCCATCGCCGCACCATTGTCACGGAGCATTTCAAATGTATCTCTCGCACTATGACCTGTCGCAATTATAAGCGTGTCTGCTTCTATTTCATATTCTCCATTTTCATCAGTTACCTTTACAGCCGCTAATGAGCCGTTTTTTGTAACAATTCCTGAAAACCTTGATGAAAAACGCACATCTCCGCCATGCGCTTTTATGTCCTCACGGAAAGATTTAACCATTCCCACAAGCTTGTCTGTGCCTATATGCGGTTTCGCGCGATAAGTTATCTCATATGGAGCTCCGTGTTTTGCAAACTGTTCCAATACATATTTTATTCTCGTATCGTTCACACCTGTTGTGAGCTTGCCGTCGGAAAAGGTTCCGGCACCGCCCTCGCCGAACTGTACGTTTGATTCAGCATTTAGCTCGCCATTTGTTTTAAATCTCTCCACGTCTGCCATACGCGTATCAACATCACATCCCCGTTCAAGTACAATCACCATTGCGCCATGCTTTGCGAGCGTATGCGCGCACATCATTCCGGCAGGACCGAAGCCCGCAATTATAACCGGCTTTATGGGCGGTGTTCCCTTCGGGAATTTATATCTCTTATCGGTTATCTTTGACGCATTCTTAACTGTTTTAAGCACCTTAGCCTCGTTATCTGCGTCTACATCAATCGTATATACATAATGAATATCGTTCTTTTTACGCGCGTCAATCGACTGCTTGTATATTCGAAACGATCTTATATTTTTTAATTTGTACTTCTTTGCTATATACTCCGACAGATTTTCCTCCGGCATCTGTATCGGATAGCTTATGTTGCTGATTCGTATCATTTAACCATGCCCCTGTTTGCATATAAAGGGAAGGGCAAACTTAACCCTTCCCTTATAATTCTTATTTAAAATAATTTACGCCTGCCTCAAACAGTTTCTGATCCTTCTGACCCGGAACATTTGAAGCTATATTGTTGCCGATACGCTCGCTGTGTCCCATCTTACCGAGGATTCTGCCGTCCGGTGATGTGATACCTTCAATTGAAGCTATTGAACCGTTCGGGTTCCATTCGCTGTCATAGGTAGCCTTGCCGTCAAGATTTACATACTGTGTTGCGATCTGACCGTTTGCAGCAAGCTGCGCAACCATTTCAGGTGACGCGATAAATCGTCCTTCACCGTGTGAAAGCGCGATCGTGTGAACATCGCCCGTTTCCACATTTGCAAACCATGGTGATTTGTTTGACGCAATTCTTGTATACGCCATTCTTGATATATGTCTGCCAATCGTGTTAAACGTGAGCGTAGGCATATCCGCGTCAAGATCACGAATCTCACCGTACGGCACAAGACCAAGTTTTACAAGTGCCTGGAAACCGTTACAGATACCGAGCATAAGACCATCGCGGTTCTTTAACATATTCATAACCGCTTCCTTAACCTGAGGATTTCTGAATGCAGTTGCAATAAACTTACCTGAACCCTCCGGCTCATCACCGCCTGAGAAGCCGCCCGGAATCATTACGATCTGGCTGTTGTCTATTCTTCTCTTCATCTCGGCAAGCGATTCTTCAACGTCATTACCTGTGAGGTTTCTTATAACAAATACATCAGCTGCACCGCCTGCGCGTTCAAATACTCTTGCAGTGTCATACTCGCAGTTTGTGCCCGGGAATACCGGTATAAATATTCTCGGCTTTGCAAACTTCTCACCGGCTACAATTATACTTCTCTTATCGTATGAATATGTTTCCGGCTCCTCTGTAAAGTGACCTGCGTGTGTCGGATAAATACGCTCTAACGGCTCTGTCCATGCCTTTGCCGCCTCGCAAAGCGGAATCTCAACACCGCACGCCTTAAGGCTCTTGCCGCCTGTTGTACCGATCACGATACCGCCTCTGAGCTCCTCATCGGACTCAACCACGATACCGCCGAGCGGTGCGCCGAAGAGCATGTCAGGAGTTACATTAAGCTCTGCGCCAATCATGTTGCCAAATGCCGACTTTGCAACAACCTCTGCAAGACCGAATCCCTTTATTGCAGTTGCAGAGATAACCTTGCCCTCAACCTCTGCCGCGTGGACATTCTCGAGCATTGTCTTATATGCGTCCCAATTCGGGAGATCGTTTTCATCAAGCTCTAACGGGAAATATATAAGCTTTGAACCCGATTTGATATATTCCTGTGAAATTACCATATCCGCCTTTGCCGGAGCAACAGCGAAAGATGTGAGCGTCGGAGGAACATCAAGCTCATTGAATGAGCCGGACATTGAATCCTTACCGCCTATAGCCGCGATATTGAGCGCGAGCTGTGCCTTGTATGCGCCCATGAGCGCTGCAAACGGCTTGCCCCAACGCTTCGGGTCTGTGCCTAAGCGTTCAAAATACTCCTGGAACGTGAGATATATCGTCTTATAATCAGCGCCCATAGCCACTGCCTTTGAAACTGATTCAACAACAGCGAAGGTTGAACCGTGATATGGTGACCACTTTGAGATCTCCGGATTATAGCCGAATGTCATTATTGTAGCCGAATTTGTCTGTCCGGTAAGTACCGGAACCTTTGCAGCCATACCGTCTGTAGGCGTGAGCTGATACTTACCGCCGAACGGCATGAGAACCGAGCCTGCACCGATAGTTGAATCGAATTTTTCAGAAAGTCCCTTCTGTGAGCATACATTAAGATTTCCGAGAGTTTCAAGCCACTTTGCTTTTATATCACCCTCTGCCGTCTTATTAAACGGAGCCTCGCACTCATTAGGAAGCTCTACTTCTATATCAGTGTTCTTGGTCGCACCGTTTGTGTTTAAGAAGTCACGAGAAATATCACATACAGTCTTGCCTCTCCAGTTCATAACGAGTCTGTTCTCGTCTGTTACAACAGCAACCTTAGTAGCCTCAAGGTTTTCCTCGTGCGCATATTTTATAAATGTATCAGCGTCCTTTTCACGAACGACAACCGCCATTCTTTCCTGCGACTCGGAAATTGCAAGCTCTGTACCGTCAAGACCCTCGTACTTCTTCGGAACCTTATCAAGATCAATCTGTAATCCGTCCGCAAGCTCGCCTATAGCAACAGAAACGCCACCCGCGCCAAAATCATTACAGCGTCTTATAAGTGTTGTAACCTTATTATCGCGGAACAGTCTTTGCAGCTTTCTTTCAATCGGCGGATTACCCTTCTGTACCTCAGAACCGCATGTTACAACTGACTTCTCGTCATGTGCCTTTGATGAGCCTGTGGCGCCGCCGATACCGTCGCGCCCTGTACGTCCGCCCAGGAGGATTATAACATCACCCTTTTCGGGTACTTCTCTTATTACATTAGCCTTAGGAGCCGCTCCTATAACTGCTCCTATCTCCATTCTCTTTGCTACATACCCCTCGTCATAGATCTCCTGAACCTGACCTGTTGCAAGACCGATCTGGTTTCCGTATGAACTGTAGCCTGATGACGCTTTCTTTGTAATCTTTCTCTGCATGAGCTTGCCCGGGATAGTTTCCTTAAGGCTCTTTCTCGGATCGCCCGCACCTGTTACACGCATTGCCTGATATACATATGAACGACCTGATAACGGGTCACGGATCGCTCCGCCAAGACATGTCGCAGCACCGCCGAACGGCTCAATTTCCGTCGGATGGTTATGCGTTTCGTTCTTGAACATTATGAGCCAGTCCTCTGTTTTGCCCTCTATCTCAACCGGCATAACGATTGAGCAGGCATTGATTTCCTCCGACTCGTCTATTTCTTTCAGATAACCCTTCTTTTTAAGCTGCTTTACAATAATTGTAGCCATATTCATAAGGCAGGTATTCCTATCCTTATCGTATAATTCAGCCTTTGCGTCAAGATACTCAGCATATGCATCCGCAATAACGTCCGAATACTTGCCGTCCGGTATATTAACATTGTTTATCTTTGTTGAGAAGGTTGTGTGACGGCAATGGTCTGACCAGTATGTATCAATCATACGAAGCTCGGTAACCGTCGGATTTCTCTTCTCGTCATTAGCAAAATAGTTCTGACAGAATTTCAAATCGTCAAGATCCATTGCAAAGCCCATGCTGTCTAAAAATGCCTGCATGTCAGCCTCGCCCATTGTGATGAAGCCGTCTATGATTTTTACATCCTCAGGATAATCAACCTTCATATCAAGTGACTCAGGTTTCTCAAGCGACGCCTCGCGTGTTTCAACAGGGTTTATAACATACTTCTTTACCTCGGCAACGTCCTCATCAGACACATCACCTATGAGCACATATACCTTTGCATAGCGCACTGTAGGTCTGTCCTTAGCCGTAAGTATCGAAATACATTCCTCAGCGCTTGCTGCTCTCTGGTCAAACTGACCCGGAAGCGCTTCAACGCCGAAACGCTTTCCCTCAGGAATCTCAATCTTTTCATCATAAGCATTGTCAACCGGCGGTTCTGAGAAGATAAGACCTCTCGCCTTACTGTATTCCTCATCTGTTATGCCCTCTACATCATAACGGTTTATGATGCGGACATCCTTAAGACCTGTCATATTCAGATTTTCACGAAGATCAGCAAGTATATCCTTTGCCTCAACATCAAAGCCCGGCTTTTTTTCAACATAAATTCTTCTTACAGCCATCTTTAGTCTCCTTTATTATAATGCCTTGCGCGGTATAATACCGCTACACAATTCTATATGGTTATTCTATCATATTCTCTTTCAATTTGCAATACCTAAATTCAGTGATTGCGGAGTTTCAAGAGTAATATTTCCTATCTTGCAGCCCCGAAGCTCGTCGAGCACCATGTTTGCTGCGCGCTCCATATCAACCTCACCGCCGCTTATAACGAATCCTCTGCGTCTGCCTATAAGCTCTAACAGCTCGTATCCTTGAAGCTCTGCTATTTCATCCTTTATCTTATATCGCGTCTTTACCTCCTCAGGGTATTCATCACGCAGATACTCGCATAACGAATATGCTAAAAGCTCGGTATTCATTATCTCGTCACGGATAGCGCCCGTGTATGCAAGACGCTTTGCAAGCTCCTGATCCTCAAACTTCGGCGGCAATATGCCCGGTGTGTCTAAAAGCTCGGCATCACCTTTAATTCTCAGCCACTGCTTGCCCTTTGTAACACCTGGGCGGTCACCCGTTTTTGTGCTTGCCTTTCCCAAGAGGCGATTTATAAGACTCGATTTTCCCACATTCGGAATACCGACCATCATGAGCTTCAGAGTTCTTGTTCTCCCCTTCTCGGCATCACGGTTGATTCTTTCCTGAACGAGATCACGTGCGGCTGCAAGCACCTTATTTATACCCATTCCGGTCGTACAGCTTATTGGAATAACCTTTATTCCCCTCTCGTTATACCATGCAATCCACATATCTGTTTTTCTGCGGTCTGCAAGATCAGATTTGTTCATAACAAGAAGCCGCGGCTTATGCTTTATTATGTCGTCAAAATTAGGATTACGTCCCGAAAACGGAATTCTTGCATCAAGAATTTCAACGACAACATCTATCATTTTGAGATTATCTTCAATGAGTCGCCTCGTTTTTGCCATGTGACCCGGATACCATTGTAATATATTCTGCATATCTCTTTCCTTTCTTATATACAATTATAGGTGTATCATTTTGATACACCTATAATTGTATTATTTTACTTTTCCGAATTTTGATAATGGGAATACCCTGAGCTGTGCTTTTCCAAGTATAGACTTTATCGGTACCTGACCAAGCCTCGGATCGCGGCTGTCTGATGAATGCTCTCTGTTATCTCCCATTACAAATACACAGCCTTCCTCAACCGTAGTTTTATAATCACCCTCAGAAGTATATGTTGAACCCTGAATATAAGGCTCCACAAGCTTGACATTATCAACATAAACCTCTCCACCGGTTATTTCAACAGTCTGTCCCTCGGTTGCAATTACACGCTTCACATAATATTTCTTTTTATATTCATTAGGTAGAGAAAAGCTCTTTATTATCTTGTTTATACCTGTTATATTTTCTCTCTTAAAATATTCCTCGCGCTTTTTATACACACTGTCAAGAATGATAATATCACCATTATGCGGCTTGTATCCGAGTCTTGTAACAATAAGACGCTGACCGTCAGAAAGCGTCGGATCCATGCTGCGTCCGTCTACCTTTACAATTTCAACAACGAAACACTTTATAGCCAACGCAACAGCAATAGCAATCGCGATTGAATATACCCATTCAAATATCTCACGAGCAGCTGATTTTTTCTTTTTCTCTTTCTTCTTCTCCGGTTCTGTCGTTTCTGTTACATTATCAATTTCAACAGCGTTTGCTGATCCCTCTTGCTCTGCTGTGGTGTTTTCAGCTTTTGCATCTTCCTCCGGATTATTTATATTTTCATTTATGTTTTTGTTTTCGTCCATAGTAAAAACCTCTCTTTCAGATTGCACTGAAAAAAATTACAGGACGGCGCATTGCACCGTCCGTAACCCCTCAGATTCTTTCCTTAACCTTTGCAGCTTTACCTACTCTGTCACGGAGATAGAAGAGCTTAGCACGACGAACCTTACCGTGTCTTACAACTTCGATCTTCTCAACGTTAGGTGAATTTACCGGCCATGTCTTTTCAACACCAACACCGTATGAAATACGTCTTGCTGTGAATGTTTTGCCGATACCGCCGCCCTGGATCTTGATGATTGTACCCTCGAACATCTGAGTTCTTGTTCTTGAACCCTCAACGATCTTCTGGTAAACCTTAACTGTGTCACCAACCTGAATTTCAGGAAGGTCATTTCTTATCTGGTCTTTTGCGATTGAATCAAGAATTTCTTTTGTGTTCATGATCAAATCCTCCTTTATAACTGAGACATTCGTGCCGACCAAGGCAGAGGACTGTCCGTAATTCCAAAATATTATATCATAACCAATAGTTTAATTCAAGTATTTTTTTAATCCGTATTGATGAAATTTCACAGTTAAATATCGTTTTTATTGTATATTATACCCAAATCACTCTCCGTTATTAATTATAATAATGCCTACTCCGCTCTTAACTGAAATTTCACATATATTGTTTTCTATAATATTACTATTTCCGCGGCTTGTGCCGAAATACAGAGTTTCGTTATCAAGCTGCCATCTAAGACCTTTTGTTGTGATTCCGGTCAGATCGCCGTATACAGGTATAATCGAAAGTGTTTTCCCTTTGCAGCCATCAATAATAAGCTTATCCTTTATTATGTGTATCTCATTCTTGTCATCGACAAGAAATGAACCGGGATAGCTCTGCATAATGAATATGTCCGTAAGTGTATGGTCTAATCTGTCTCCGGTCATGCCCAGCAGCATAATTTCGTCATATCCATGCTCTTTTGCGTACGATACTGCAAGCTCGCCATCGGTAAAATCTTTATCTGTAGGATATTCGTATATCTTTATGCCAGGCTCCCTATAATGCGAATCAAAGTCACCAATTGCAATATCGGGTGTAATGCCCATTGCTTTTGCATGACGAATACCACCGTCTGCACATATTATAAAATCGCTGCTCTTAAGCCGCGATTTTATATAATCATAATTATTTATTGTTCCGTTTCCTATTATAACTGCGCGCATTTTGCAGTCAGCTCCTTAATGTTGTCAGTTATTGAGCCTTGAAATACTGCGCTCCCGGCCACAATCACATTTGCTCCGGCAAGTACAGGCTCTGTTATATTTTTGTTATTAACACCGCCGTCAATCTGAATAAGAAAATCAGATCCGGTAATTTTCCGGAGCTCCGAGATTTTTTCTTCAACGGCTTTTATATATGCCTGACCTCCGTAACCCGGCTCGACTGTCATGCATAAAACCATATCCGCTTTATCGATATACGGCAGTATAATATCAATCGGCGTATTCGGACTTATTGCCACACCAGCGCGGCATCCGCGTCGTTTTATCATATCTATACAGCCGCCTATGCCATTTGTCGCCTCTGCATGGAAGGTTACAAAATCAGCACCGGAGTCTATAAACCTATCTATATATTTTTCCGGCTCAACTATCATCAGATGAACGTCAAAAACCATGTCTGTGATTTTTCTTATTGAGTCAATAACAGGAAAAGCAAAGCTTATATTCGGTACAAATACGCCATCCATTACATCTATATGCAACCACGGCGCACCCGCAGACTCAGCCTCTTTTATCTGCTGTCCTAAATTCGCAAAATCCGCCGCAAGGATCGACGGCGCGAGAATTATGTCCATTGTTTCCTACTCCTTTGTATTTCATACAGCTCTTTGTATGATTCATATCTTGAAGCTGCAATTTTGCCTGAGCGAACCATTTCCTTAACAGCGCAGTCTGGTTCGCCTATATGCGCGCAGCCGCGAAAACGGCATTGCCCCGTAAGCTCTCGCATTTCCGGAAAGCATTGTGACAGTTCTTCGCATGTCACATCCTCCGGTTCTATTGACGAAAATCCCGGAGTATCAAGCACGTATCCGCCGCCTTGTATTTTAAACAGCTCCACGTGTCTTGTTGTATGTCTGCCCCGGCTTATTTTATCCGATACTGATCCGGTTTCCAGTCCCTGCCCGGTTATAAGAGTTAAAAGACTTGATTTCCCGACTCCGCTCACGCCTGCAAAAGCCGCTGTTCGGCCGCGTATCAGAGAATATAGCTCTTCTATTCCCTCACCCTTCTCCGCGCTCACAGCAAGCGTTCTGTAACCTGCATTTTCATAAAGCTTCATCAGATCTGAACAGTCCGCAAGATCAATTTTGTTTACGCAGACAATCGGCTCTATTCCGTTTATTTCAGCATTTACAAGCATTTTATCAATTACCGCTGTGCTCGGATCAGGACTTTTTGCCGCTGCTACTACAACGATCATATCTATATTGGCAACAGCCGGTCTTATCAGCTTCGATCGGCGCGGATATATTTCATTAATCGAACCCTTGCCGTTTTTTACCTCAATTTCCACCTCATCGCCAATCATCGGAATTATGCGTTCACGGCGAAATTTACCGCGGGCTTTGCACTCAACCGAGCCAAGCTCCTCAGTCATCACATAATAGAACCCGCCTATACCTTTATATATTGTACCCTTCATCAGAATGTAACCGTCTTATCGCTTATCTTTGCTCCGTCTATATAAGCTTGTATGCTTACACTGCCACTCTCGTGAATCTCAACCGCAACCTGTCCCTCAGTCTTGGAATGCACCGCATCATGAACAGTTTCGCCGTTTGCAACAATCTTAACATTTACCGTATCATTTGCAGCATCTGCCGGAATTCTGACTGTATACATATGACCTGCCGCAGAGCCTCCGGTTGGAGTGGTATTTGTTTCCGTAACGGGTTGAGAGTTGTTGCTTTCCGTTTGTGGTGCCTTCGGCTGGACTGTCTCCGTGCCGCCGCCATTTGAAACGACAACAGAAACTGTATCACCCTCCTTAAGCTTAGTTCCGGGATCAGGACTCTGTCTAATTACGATTCCTGCCGGCTGAGAAGAGGGACTGTTTGAAACAGAGTCGATACCGAGCCCTATTGATATCAAGTGTGAGCTTGCATTATCAAGCGTATAACCTGTAAGAGCCGGCACTTCAACATCTGTTTTCTGTTTATAAACAGGCTTTTTACCCACGCTGTAATGGATAGTAACGATATCACCTTCTTTAAGGTGCGTACCTGCAGCCGGAGTC
The DNA here is from genome assembly GCA_022509005.1 of Oscillospiraceae bacterium. Classification (GTDB taxonomy): domain Bacteria; phylum Bacillota; class Clostridia; order UBA1381; family UBA1381; genus Ornithomonoglobus. The sequence continues at coordinate 39,568 of JAFLUC010000001.1, forward strand.
TGGCGGGTTATATACCCCTCTTCAACTTCCTCATTATCTTCCTCTACCATAAAGTGTCCCAGAGAGCGATCATTAAGCGCAATAATAGCATCTTCAAGCTTCATATTTTCAAGGTTTGGAACTTCTATGCTGCCGCCCGATGGGCCAAGTGAAACAACAAGCTTTATGGGGATGCGTTTATCTAAATCCGCCCCCGGTTCCGGAAACTGTGTTATAACATAGTCCTCCGGTACACTGTCAGATAAGGTATATTCTATCTTACTGTCTATCTTGTATTTGCTTTTTTCCGCTTCTTTATACGCATCCTCGAGACTCATATTCATAAGATCCGGAACTGTTTTTGAAAACGGTCTGAGCATCACAACTATAATAGCTGCCGCAACCAGAACAATCGCCGCAACCGTTGCAAATGCAAGCAGAATAGAATTGCGCTCTGCTCGTTTTTTATGCAATTTTGACTTTGACGCAATTTTAGTGCGCGTGTTTCGTCCTCTTGGCATAATATCATCTTTCGTGACAATATTAATTTCTGACCTGTTTTCGCTGCTATTATTTACCGGGAAATTATCTGTATTTTCAGCCTCTAACGACGGGAGTGTTTCATCGGCAAGTACCGCTCTTAAATCATCAAGCAGCTCACGTGTATTCTGATAGCGCTTTGCCGGTTCACGGCTCATTGCCTTCATCGTTATATACGCAAGGTCCGTTGGAACATCAAGATTAACACACTTAACGTTCACAGCCTCCTCCTCAATATGCATAAGCGCAACTGATACAGGGCTGTCTCCGTCAAACGGAACCCTGCCTGCCAGCATCTCATAAAGCACTATGCCAAGTGAGTATATATCAGAACGAAAATCGGTATATCCGCCCTTTGCCTGCTCCGGTGAAATATAATGAACGCTGCCCAGAGCAGTTCCTCCGGCGATTGATTTATCATTTTCCATAGCCTTGGCAATACCGAAGTCTGTAACCTTCAACACACCGCCCGGCGCCATTATAATGTTTTGCGGCTTGATGTCTCGGTGGATTATCCCCCGCTCATGCGCCGCCTGAATTCCCTGTGCAATCTGGATCGCATAGTCGCAGGCCTCCTGCCACGGCATACGAGGATTAGCCTTTATGTATTCCTTCAGCGTGATACCGTCGACAAGCTCCATTACCATATAATTAAATCCGTCAAACTCACAAACATCATAAACCGAAACGATATTCGGATGAACAAGACTTGCTGAAGATCTTGCTTCCTTTATAAAGTTCTCTACAACCATGCTTTCGCTTTCATAGCTCTCACGAAGTATCTTAATAGCAACATCACGGTCAAGAACCTTATCATGAGCCTTGTATACCATTGCCATGCCGCCGGTTCCTATTTTACTCAGTAAAGTATATCTATTGCTAAGAGTAGAACCGACAAGATTTTCAGTATTACTCATTATTACCATTAACTCCTTTCAGTACAACGGCGGTTATATTATCAGCGCCGCCTCGCTCCAATGCGAGTGCCATAAGCTTATTTACCGCTTCCTCCGCGCTGTTTTCATTGATCACGCTAAGAAGCTCTCCATCCTCAATTTCACCGTACAATCCATCTGTGCACAGCAACAGACTCTCACCATTATATGGTTTTACGGCAGCATCAGCCTTCACCTCCGGCTCCACGCCCATTGCTCGCGTTATCCTGTTTCTGTGAGGATGACGTTTCGCCTCCTCAGTTGTTATCATACCAAGCTTAACAAGCTCCTGAACGTATGAATGATCCTTTGTAAGCTGTGTTATATTGTCTCTCGCCATGTACGCCCGCGAATCTCCAACGTGAGCTATTATTACATATCCGCCGCGAATCATACACATTGTTGCGGTTGTACCCATGCCCATAACTCTTTCGTTTTCAAGCGAGTATTTGTATATCTTATCATTGGCGTATCTGAAAGCACTTCGAAGAACTTCCTGCGCCTGGAATCTGTCAAGCTCATCGGTAAGATGATCTTTTATATAATTGCCTATCTCGGTTACAGCAATAGAACTTGCAACCTCGCCTGCAAGATGACCGCCCATGCCGTCTGCAACAACAGCATACGAATACTTCTCGTCACTATAAATTGCAAAGCTGTCTTCATTAATTTTTCGGACTTTTCCGACATCGGTCAATGCTTTAATTTCCAACACAACACACTCCTTTCATTCGCCGTTTACGGTATCTTTAATACCAACAGCCTTTTTTCTAAGCTGTCCGCATGACGCGGATATGTCAGATCCAAGCTCGCGTCGTATTGTAGCGTTTACTCCCCGTGCAATAAGCCTGTCTCTGAACGCGTTTATTTCATCCTTTGTTCCTTTTACAAAACTCCGCTCCTCAACCTTGTTTACCGGAATAAGATTTACATGAGCATGGAGCTGTTTAACGAGCGCCGCAAGCTCGTCTGCGTTTTTAATACTGTCGTTTACTCCGTGAATGAGCGAATACTCAAAGCTGAGTCGTCTGCCTGTCACATCAACGTAATATTTGCATGCCTTTATAAGCTCGTTTATTCTATATTTATGATTTATAGGCATTACGCTGCTGCGTATTTCATCATTAGGTGCATGAAGCGATATTGTGAGCGTAATCGGCATCCCCTCATCTGCAAGCTTATATATTCCCGGTACTACACCGCAGGTTGAAAGCGTTATGTGCCTATATCCTATGTTTTTACCCTTCTCATGATTTACATTATGAAGGAATTTAATCACGTTATCATAGTTATCAAGCGGTTCGCCTATACCCATGATCACAATATTTGAAATACGCTCGCCCATATCCTTTTCGGCAAATATCACCTGATTTAAGATCTCGCCTGCTGTAAGCGAGCGGTACAGTCCGCCGATAGTAGACGCACAGAACCGGCAGCCCATGCGGCAGCCTATCTGTGACGATATGCAGATAGTAAGTCCGTGATGGTAGCGCATAACTACGCTTTCTATGCAATTCCCGTCAGGAAGGCGGAAAAGATATTTAACTGTTCCGTCCAGTTGAGAAACGAATTTCTGCTCTATTTCAAGGGTAGAAACGTATGTATTCTCCGACAGTTTTAAGCGCAGAGATTTTGATATATCCGTCATTTCATCGTATGACGTAACGCCCATATGCAGCCATTTGTATATCTGCGCCGCACGGAACTTCTTTTCTCCGATTGAAATAAGATACGCTTCAAGCTCACTGTATTCAAAATCTTTAAGGTCAATCATATTTTCACTAATTTGCATATATAAAATCCGTCTGAATTATCCGTATCCGGGCAATACGTTTTTTCGTATTGCTTTTTAAAGTTGCCGTTATCTGCAAGAAAAGCTGATATTACATCTCCGTTTTCTCTGCTGTTTAAGGTACAGGTAGAATACACAAGCGTGCCCCCGGATTTAACGTATTTAGCGCCGTTTTTAAGTATCTTAATCTGAAGCTTCGGCAGCTCGTCTATATCGGTTCTGTCAAGCTTTATATCCGGTTTGCGGCGGATAATACCCAGCCCTGAGCACGGCACATCACAAAGCACCCTGTCTGCTGCGCCTATAAGCTCCGAATCCTCTATTGTACCATCGTTTATTCGTGCGTCAATTATATCTATACCGAGCCTTCTTGCACTACCTGTTATAAGTTTTATTTTATGCTCATGAATATCACAAGAAATTATATGTCCTTCATTATTCATAAGCTCCGCTATATGCGTTGACTTTCCTCCTGGAGCGGCGCACATATCTATTACCGTTTCACCCGGCTGCGGCGCAAGTGTTATTGCCGCGTTATATGCTGCTCTGTCCTGAACGCTGAAATATCCGTTTTTATATAAGTCCGATTCAGCTATGTCAAATCCATCTGAATATACAAGGCTTCCCTCGCATGACTCCGCTTTTATTCCTCGCTCTTGAAGCTCTGATATAAGCTGCGGCGTGCTGCATTTTAATAAATTAGCTCTTAAGGTAAGAGGTGCCGGCTCATTTAATGATGCCATGATTTTTTCTGCGCGAACTCTCTCAAAAGTACCAATAAACAGCTTTACCATATTTGTGCTGTACGAATATTTCACTGACAGATACTGCTCTGTATTTTCTGGATAGGTTATGCGGCAGCCATCGCGGCAAAATGAACGCAGAACCGCGTTTACAAATCTGTCGCTGCCCTTTCTTCCATAGCGCTTTGCAAGCTTAACGCTCTCATTTACCGCCGCGCTCTCGGGAATTTTATCTGTATATAAAAGCTGATACAAGCCAATCTCTAAGATTATTCTTACATAATCCGCAAGCTTTTTCAGTTTGATGCTTGAATATTTCCCTATTATGTGAATTAATGTATAATGCCTTGACACAACTCCATATACAAGATTTGTTAAGAGCGCCTTTTCTGAAGCTGTCATACCCTTGCATTTTGTCATGCGCTCCTTTAAGGCAAGATTAGAATATGCCGAATTCTCAAAAATCTCGTACAGAGTGAGCAAAGCAGCTTCTCGCGCGCCTATCAATCTCTTCTCCTGCCGCTTGCGTTCATTACAATAAGCAGCAGACGAAGAACCTGAAGCGCTGTTGCCGCTGCTGAGGCAAAATATGTCAATGCCGCGGCGGTAAGAACCTTTTTCGTTCCGACAAGCTCTTCCTCGTCAAGTATTGCCATGCTATGAAGCGTTTGTATCGCCCTTGCACTTGCGTTTGTTTCGGTCGGAAGTGTTATAAGCTGGAATGCGAATACTGCACCGTAGAGTATAACTCCGAACATTGCAAGACCAAACTGGCTTAATATGATACCCAATAAAATTAAAGGTATCGCCGCATAGCTGCATATATTTACAAATGGAACGATACCGTTTCGCAGTTTTATCGGCGCATATCCGACCTGATGCTGTACCGCATGCCCGCATTCATGAGCTGCAACACCAAGCGCAGCGATTGATGTCGAATTATAGGTAGCTTCTGAAAGCTTTATAAGATTTTCCTTCGGACTGAAATAATCTGTCAGCTTACCCTGTCCTAGTTCTATTCTGACATTATAAAGTCCGTTTGCATCGAGGATTTTCCTCGCGCATTCCGCGCCGGTTATTCCGCGGCGCGATGAAATCTTATCATATTTATTAAAAGTACCCTTTACATTTGCTGAAGCAATAAGAGTAATTATAAGACCTAAAACTACAAGTAAATAAGTCGGGTCAAAATACATTCCGTAATAATACATACCTGGCATAAAGATTCCTCCTTAACTGTCTATTGAAATTCCGAGTATCGCACCTGTTTCTATCTCGTGTCCTCTTGCATAGTCTTCTGCGTTCATGCGCTTTGCGCCTGCGAACTGCACAGATTTCAGATACAGCGCGCCGCTGCCGCAGGAAACAAGAAGACCCTTTTTCTTAACTATTCCCAAAATCTCACCGGGGCTGCCTGATGCGTCTGTTTTCTCAGCCTCATAAATTTTCAGGCCGCTGCCCTTGTACGTAGTCTGTGCCGCAGGAGCAGGATTCATTCCGCAGATAAGCTTTGAAATTTCAGCCGCAGACTTCGTCCAGTCAATCTGAGCCGTCTCTTTGTTAATCATCGGCGCATATGTATGCTCGGCATCATTCTGCCTTACATATTCTGCCGTTCCGTCTATAATTTTGCCTATTGTGCTGACAAGCAGACTTCCTCCTATTTCGGCAAGTCTTAAAAACAGCTCTCCTGAGGTTTCATACTCACCTATCGGAGTTTCAGCAATACCAATAACATCACCGGTATCAAGACCATAATCCATGCGCATAATACTTACGCCTGTTTTTGTCTCACCGTTTATTACAGACCACTGTATCGGCGCCGCACCCCTGTATTTCGGGAGCAGCGACGCATGTACGTTAATACATCCGTATCTCGGATAGTCTATAATATATCTTGGTAAAAGCTTGCCGTATGCCGCGACAATAATCATATCCGGAGCGAGTGCTTCAAGCTGTTCTTTAAACGACTCATTTTTCATTGTTTCCGGCTGGAATACAGGAATATCTAACTCCTCTGCCTTCATCTTAACAGCCGTCGGAACAAGCTTATGTCCTCTGCCCTTGGGCTTATCTGGCTGCGAAACAGCACCTATGATTTCATATTCTGTTTTACTGAGTGTATCAAGCACCGCCGCCGCAAAATCCGGCGTGCCCATGAACAATATCTTAATCGACATATTTTGTCACCTTCTCCGTGAATACATGCCCTTCAAGATGGTCATATTCATGCAAAAGAGCACGGGCAAGCAGTGCCTCACCCTCGACTATGAACCATTTTCCGTTTCTGTCCTGAGCCTTTACCTTAGCATAATTCGGACGCGTTACCTCACCGTAAAGTCCGGGAAAGCTGAGGCAGCCCTCGTTTCCAGTCTGCTCGCCGGAGATTTCAACGATTTCGGGATTTATAAGCTCAATTCTGCCTTCACCTATATCAATAACAACAGCTCTTTTCATGATTCCCACCTGAGGAGCGGCAAGTCCCACGCCTTCTGCCTTGTTCATTGTATCATACATATCATCAAGCAGAATCCAAAGCTTTTCATCAAACTTCTTAACTTCTTTACACTTTTTTCTGAGAATTTCATCATCTCTTAAGCGTATTTCACGTATAGCCATTGTAATCCTCCATTAGTATATAGTAATTGGATTTTTATCTATCGAAACTGTTGTGTTTTCAAAATCCTTATTTTTAGCAACAGCCTCCGCGGCTCTTATAAGCCTGTCGTTTAATAAATCCGCATTTTCACATTTTAATATAATCTGCCACCTGTAGCGGTTCTTTATTCTGGATACTCCTGACGGAATAGGACCTAAAATCGCCGCCTTTTGTGTTATTTCATGTATATCACCGAACGACTCTTTAAATAAAAATGCGGCACGCCGTGTTTTGTCGTTATCTGTATCGGTGAGCCTTATACATACCATTTCCGAATACGGCGGATACCACATAGCTCTGCGCTCGGCTATAGTCTCTAAATAAAAGCTTTTGTAATCATGAGTTTTAACAAGCTTAACGGCAAGATTTTCAGGATCGTATGTCTGAATAACGGCTCTTCCGGGTTTCTCACCTCTGCCTGCTCTGCCTGATACCTGTTCCAGCGTATCAAAGGTACGCTCACCGCTTCTGAAATCATTTATGTGCAGCATAGTGTCTGCACTCATAACGCCTACAAGCGTCACATTTGCAAAATCCAGTCCTTTTGAAACCATCTGCGTTCCTACGAGAATATCTATCTTCTCGTTTGCAAACCGGTCAAGAATCTCTTTGTGTGAATTTTTTCTTATGGTCACGTCAGCATCAAGCCTGATCGTAGAAGCATTCGGAAAAAGACGATGAACCTCATCCTCAACTCGCTGAGTTCCGCCGCCGAAATAGCGTATATACTTACTGCCGCATGCAGGACATTTTGTGTAATTGCACTGCTTATGTCCGCAGTAATGACACTTTAAGCTGTCATCATAGCTATGATAAGTAAGCGTTATATTACAGTTCGGGCACATCGGTACAAAGCCGCATTTCCTACACGATACGAATGTAGAAAATCCGCGTCTGTTCATAAACAAGATCGATTGCTCGCCATTTTCGAGATTATGCTCTATTGCATTACGAAGCGTTTTTGAAAACATACTCTTATTTCCGTTCTCTAGCTCTACGCGCATATCAACAATATCAATATCAGGCATTTTGCCGCGATTATAGCGCTCTTTCATTTCAATCAGTTTGTATTTTTTATCAAGCGCATTTTTATAGCTTTCCAGCGATGGAGTTGCCGATGCAAGAATCGTTACCGCTCCGTTTTGCTTAGCTCTGAAAATTGCCGTCTCTCTTGCATGATAGCGCGGACTTATCTCCGATTTATACGTTTCAGAATGCTCCTCATCTATGATTATAATGCCTATATTTTTAAGCGGAGCAAATACGGCGCTCCTAGCGCCTATTACTATATCAGCATCGCCGTTCATAATTCGTGTCCACTGGTCATAGCGTTCGCCAAGCGAAAGTCCGCTGTGAAATATCGCAATTCTATCACCGAATCTCGAAACAAACCTTGAAACCATCTGCGGTGTAAGCGAGATTTCAGGTACAAGCATCAACGCAGTTCTGCCCAGCTTTACAGAATGAGCAATAGCCTGCAGAAAAACCTCCGTTTTGCCGCTGCCCGTTACTCCGTGTAAAAGCATTGTTTCACCGGTTTTATCATCTATTCCGCTGCATATTTCATAAATCGCACCTGCCTGCTCCGATGTAGGCAAAGGCGGCGCGGTTATTTCCCCCGCGGATTCGTAAGCAGGACGGTCAATATACAGATCGAAGTATTCTGCCATTCCGTTTTTCACGAGCGCAGCAAGCGCTCCGTAGTTTCCCATCGAAAACCGTACAAGATCGGCAGCGGATAGAAAGTCATTGCTTTTAAGTATAGAAAGCATGCGCTTCTGTATCCCCGAACGCGACTTGGTGAAGAATTCGTTTACCGTATCCGTATCGGCAATAAGCCTTACAGCGCGGATTTTGCGCTTGTTTATATCGCGCATATGCCGATATTCCTTTTTAAGAACTCCCTTTTTCTCCATTCGTGATATCAAAGAACGAATATCCTTCTCGAAATATGAGCCGAGCGAATATATATCCATCCCTCCGCCATTATCTTTAAGAAGCTCCATAACACGCTCATCGTTTGAGCCCGATCGCGGTTTATATTCTTCATCTGATATTACAATCCATTCAAGCGTTTTTACAGCTGTACCTGTCGGCATCATTGTATGGATAATCTCCTGATACGATGCAAGATACCGTGTGCGCATAAACTCAATGAGAGGAACATCCTCCGCAAGAAACGCCGGTTCATCCGATGCAAATCTGATTATATTTTTAATTTGTACACTTGCCTCCGTATTGGATTTTGTTCGAAGAACAAAGCCCTCAATCTCCTTGTTCCCTTTTGAAAACGGAACAATAACACGGCTTCCCGGCCTGATGCTTTCAGTCAACTCTTCAGGCACAGCATAGTCGAAAACGCGGTCCACCGCGCGGGAGATATGGTTTACTATGACCTCGGCATACATCAGAATTCGCCGTCTTTTGCCTCTGTGTGGGTTGCAGCGCTGAGAGCAACGTCAACCGCATTAAGCTCAGCTGCATCATCAAAAGGGTCCGAATCGGCCTCATCCTTCAGATCGTTCGTCTTTTCCTTTTCAAAATGTGAAATAGCATTGATTTTCTCCTGTTCATAAGCTCTTGCGCGCGCAATAGCCTCTGAGCGGACGTATCCTATAACGCCTTGGGATATTTCATCTACAGCCTGTGTTACAGGCTTGTTAAGTGTCGTATCGTAGTTCTCAGCATTGTTTTCGTTAGCTTCAAGACGCTCATTGCCTATCATTCTCGCTCTTTTTGCCACCATAGATACCAATGTGTATCTGCTGTCAACACATCTGTCAAGTTCCGTGATACCCGGTTTAATCATCATAATATTTTCCTCCTGTTATTCCTTTGGATTGCATATGTTATATTATTTCATTTATAAGCTCATCAAGCTTATTTCTTTCTCTGCGTTTGGTGTTAAAGAAACTGATAACATCCTCAACGCATTGTTCTAAATCATCATTTATAATCTGTGTATTATACTTTTCCGCCTGCTGAAGCTCCCATCTTGCTGCGGAAATACGTTTTTCAATTTCTGCCTCATCTTCTCGACCCCTTGTTATAAGGCGGTTCTTCAGTTCCTTCATCGACGGTGGAATAAGGAAAATCAATACCGCCTCAGGTAAGAGCTTTTTGACCTGAAGCGCTCCCTGCGGTTCTATTTCAAGCAGAACATCTTTACCATCATATAAAAGCGACTCCACCGCCTTTTTCGGCGTACCGTAATAGTTTCCGCTGTACTCGGCATATTCAAGCATTTCTCCGTCGCGGATCATACTGTCGAATTCCACTTTGGAAACATAATGATACGTTTCGCCCGGAACCTCACCTACACGGCATTCGCGCGTTGTTGCGGAAACCGAAAGAAATACATTATCGCGCTGCAGCAGCTCTTTGCATACCGTTCCCTTGCCTGTTCCAGAAGGACCGGACAAAACAAATAATATACCTTTCATATCAATCCTCCTCGGGATATTCATCCGGTTCATATTCGCCGTCAAGCCTTGCAGCAAGCTTTTCAGGTATTATGGCGGAAAGAATAACATGTCTTGAATCCATAATTACGACAGAACGTGTACGTCTGCCATAGGTCGCGTTAACCAGAAGCCCCCTATCCTCTGCTTCACGGATAAGACGCTTGATCGGCGCGCTGTCAGGACTTACCACTGAAACAACGCGCGCAGCGGAAATCATGTTTCCGAATCCTAAATTTACTAATCTCATATTTACTCCATCTATTCTATGTTCTGGATTTGCTCCCGCAGCTTCTCAATCTCACCCTTCAGCGCAACAACATGCTTTGCCGTTTCAAGGTCAGAGGCCTTGGACCCGATCGTGTTCACTTCACGATTTATCTCCTGAATCAGGAAATCAAGCTTCCGCCCTGCCGGCTCGCCGCTGTCCATAATTGCATCAAATTCATCATAGTGGCTGGCAAGTCTCACGATCTCCTCATTTACCGCAACCTTATCTGCAAAAATAGCAACTTCTGTAAGTACGCGAGCATCATCGATATCTCTCCCCTCCAAAAGCTCATTGATCTTTGTGTACAGCTTATCGCGGTATTCCGATACAATTTGAGGCGAGCGTTCGTCAATCTTAACGGCAAGTGAGCGCATATATTGAACTCTTGCTCGCAGGTCGGCTTCAATTCTGCCCCCCTCGCGCTCTCGCATTCCTGTAAACGCTGCAATTGCCACATCTGCAACAGTGCTTACAGCCTGCCACAGCTCATCCTCGTCATCACGCTTCTGTTCATAACGAAAAATATCTGAAAAAGATGCTATAACCGATGCTGTAATATCATCTTTCAGTCCGAACTTTTGGCTCAATCCCTTTAAGGCATCAATATAGTTTCCGGCAAGCTCCTCATTGATCATAACGGTCTTATCTGACTCGCCGCATGTTTCAATACTTATATAAACGTCAATCTTGCCTCTTGCTACTGCCTTACTTATCGCACTGCGCATTCTCTCTTCAAGAAAGCCGTATTGTCTCGGAGCCTTAATATTATAATCTGTAAAACGGTGGTTTACTGATTTAATCTCAACAGTTATTTTCTTCTCCCCGATTATAGCCTCGCTTCTGCCATAGCCGGTCATACTTTTTAACATAGCTATTACTACGAACTCCTTTCAAAAAAGCATATTATTTTTAATTGTATCATAATTCCAATGTAATTTCAACTATTTTTTATGATTTTTTTTGGGAAAGCTGTAAAACATATTGAAAAAAATACAGTTAAATGTTATAATAGAATTTGGTGATTGTTATGAAAAAATTAGTAATAGGAATACTGGCCCACGTTGACTCCGGCAAGACCACCCTATCCGAAGGAATGCTCTACCATTCAGGACAGATACGGAAGCTCGGTAGAGTCGACCACGGTGACGCATTTCTTGACACAAACGAAATAGAACGAGAAAAAGGAATAACTATATTTTCCAAGCAAGCTGTTCTTAGGTTTAATAATTCCGAATTTACACTACTTGACACCCCGGGACATATTGATTTTTCAGCCGAAATGGAACGCACGCTCCAAGTACTTGACTATGCAATTCTTGTTATAAGCGGTTCGGAGGGAGTGCAGAACCATACCGAAACGCTGTGGAAGCTTCTGATACGCTACAACGTACCCGTATTTTTGTTTATAAATAAAATGGATATATCATATCACGAAAAGGACGAGCTTTTATCAGAGCTTCACAAAAAACTCTCCGACGGCTGTGTGGATTTTACTGATCGTGGCAGCAGTGATTTTGCCGAAGCCTGCGGCACGTGCAGCGAACAGCTTATGGAGGAATTTCTCGAAACAGAAAATATATCCGACAACTCTATAAGAAAAGCAATTAAGAATCGTGAAATATTCCCCTGTTTCTTCGGTTCAGCGTTAAAGGTAAACGGTGTAAGCGAATTTATGGATTCACTGGACTATTATACCGTTATGCCAAAATATAAAAGTGAATTCGGTGCTAAGGTATTTAAAATTGCCGAGGATGACAGCGGCGCGCGTCTTTCATATATTAAAATTACCGGCGGTACTCTTAAGGCTAAAGATGTTATCTACGGCAAAGACACACAAGGTAACGAATGGAATGAAAAAGTCGACAGAGTACGAATATATAACGGCGAAAAATTTACCACTATAGACGAAGCTTTACCTGGAACGGTGTGCGCCGTAACAGGATTAAGCCGCACCTATGCCGGAGAAGGGCTCGGGATTGAGAGCAATTCCGAAAATCCGTATCTTGAACCGGTCTTAACCTATAAGGTTGACACGCTCGACGGCACAGATGTGCAGACTGCTCTTTCCAGACTCCGAATACTTGAATCCGAAGATCCACAGCTCCATGTAATATGGAACGAACAGCTCAGTGAAATACACATCCAGCTTATGGGCGAGGTTCAGCTTGAGGTTCTGCGCCGGATTATAGGCGAACGCTTCAATATGACGGTAGATTTCGGTCAGGGTTCTATCGCCTATCGCGAAACAATCGCATCAACTGTTGAAGGCGTAGGTCATTTTGAACCGCTCCGGCACTATTCAGAGGTGCATCTTATTCTTGAACCACTACCGCGCGGCAGCGGACTGAAATTTGAAACAAAATGCAGCGAGGACGCTCTTGATAAAAACTGGCAGAGATTAATCCTCACGCACCTGCGTGAAAAGACACATATCGGAGTGCTTACAGGCTCGCCAATAGCTGATATAAAGATAACACTTGCTGCAGGCAGAGCACACAAGAAGCATACGGAAGGCGGTGATTTCCGTCAGGCCACATACCGCGCTGTACGCCACGGGCTGATGCATGCCGAAAATATTCTTCTCGAACCGTTTTACAGCTTTAGGCTTGAAATACCAACAGAAAATATCGGCCGTGCCATGACAGATTTACAGCAGATGGGAGCAGAATTTTCACAGCCGGAGCTTGATGGTGACTTTTCCGTTATTACCGGCAGCGCGCCTGTTTCCCAGATGCGAAGCTATCATGCCGATATTACGGCATATACAGCAGGACGCGGAAAGCTTACCTGTATTTTAAAAGGATATGAGGAATGCCGCAACCCGGATGAGGTCATAGCAGAGCGCGGATATGATCCGGAAGCTGACATCGCAAATTCTCCCGATTCCGTATTCTGTGCACATGGAGCCGGATTCCTTGTAAAATGGGATGAGGTAACACGCTACATGCATCTTGAAAGTGTGCTGTCACCCGAAATCAAAGCAGAAAATGCCTCGATTCGCGCATCAAATTTCATTAATGCAGTTGTGGATGATGACGAACTTTTACGTATTTTTGAGCGTACATACGGGCCTGTAAAGCATGACCGTTATAATGCTGTGCAAAAAAGAACAAAAAAATCGTCACCAATGCCAAAATCAAGAAAGACAACACCTTTACCCGGCGGACCTCTGTATATCTTAGTTGACGGATATAATATTATATTTGCATGGGACGGGCTGAAAAAAGCAGCGGAAGAAAGCCTTGACCTTGCGCGAGAGCTTTTAATCGACCGTATGTGCAACTACTGCGGCTATATGAACTGCGAGCTTATACTTGTATTCGATGCGTATAAAGTAAAAGGAAACCCCGGAAGCGTTGAAAAGGTTCACAACATAAATGTTGTATATACAAAGGAAGCCGAAACAGCTGACGCGTATATAGAAAAGGTAACACATGAACTAGCAAAAAAGCATCGTGTAAGAGTAGCCACCTCCGATAATCTTGAGCAGATTATAATTCTCGGCAGCGGGGCTATAAGAGTATCGGCAGCCGAATTTGAAAAAGAGGTACTTGATGCCGAAACGCAGATAAGAAAATTTATAGAGCAGACATTCTGAAGAAAGGCATGATTATTATGGCGGTAGGAATTATTGCGGAGTTCAATCCGTTTCATAACGGACATAAATACCTCATAGAAGAGGCAAAGCACCGTTCAGGCTGCGATTCTGCTGTTGCAGTTATGAGCGGTGAATGGGTCCAGCGCGGCAATATAGCGATCACAGATAAATGGACGCGCACTGAACAAGCACTTTTGAACGGAATTGATCTTGTTATTGAATTGCCGGTTATATATTCGATGAATACGGCACAAAAATTTGCATGCGGTGCTGTGGGAACGCTTACCGCAACAGGCGTAATCGATACACTTGCCTTCGGCTCGGAGTCCGGAGACGCAAATGTGCTCCTTAACGCCGCTGATCTGCTTATAAACGAGCCTGCTGAGGTTTCGGATAGAATAAAAACGCTCTGTGGTATGGGAATGACATATGCAGCAGCACGTGCGGCAGCATATACCGGTATAATCAACAGTAAGCTTCTTTCTTCCCCGAATGATATTCTCGCAATTGAATACATACAGGCAATGGAGAAGCTTGGTTCCGATTTTGATATATGCGCAATAAAGCGAAAAGGCGTAGAACATGACAGCAATGAACACTTCGATAACATAGCCTCCGCTTCCGAAATCCGACGCAGAATATCAGAAAACAGTAATGTATCTGGTTTTCTCCCCTGCCCTGTTTTCCCTGTGTATTCATCCTCAAGGCTTGATACAGCTCTTATTGCAAAGCTGCGCTGCTGCGGAGCGGAGTATTTAAGAGATATAAACGATGTTGCTGAGGGACTTGAAAACAGATTTATAAAAGCAGCATCTGAATACGATACCGTAGACGAACTGTGCAAGGCAGTGAAATCAAAGCGATATGCGTTAAGCCGCATAAGGCGAATTGCATGGTCAGCACTTCTGGGCATAACAAAGGATAAAGCTGCGGCAGCGCCTTCATATATACGCGTACTTGGTATGAATGAAAGAGGTATGGCGCTTTTGAAGCAGATGAAAACAACAGCGTCACTGCCGGTTATAATAAAACCTGCAGACTATGCCGGAGATGATACATCATTTTTGAGCAGCCTCGCTGAAGATATTTTCGCACTATGCGCGCACGACAAATCGCTGCGCGGCGGAGGCAGGGATATGACCACATCTCCTGTGATTATGCGCGGATAAAAAATAAAATACAAACATAACAAGCACCTGCATAATATAATTAATTAACTAATTATATTGGCAGGTGTTCTTATGTTAAGCGCAGTATTTGAATGGTTAAAAGCCGTCGTATTGATGACCGGTTATGTTTCAGGAAGCGCGTCGTTTCCTAAGCCATTAACCGCAGATGAAGAAGATAAATATTTAAAGTTATTTAACGAAGGAGATGAAAACGCCAAAAACGTACTTATAGAACGAAATCTGCGTCTTGTAGCACATATCGCGAAAAAATACAGTGATGACCGAAATGCTGAGGATCTGATCTCAATAGGCACAATAGGATTGATCAAAGGGATAAATACATATAAGCTCTCAAAAAATAAAAAGCTTTCATCATATGTTGCAAGGTGTATTGAAAATGAGGTTTTAATGTATCTGCGTTCGCTGCGCAAGCAGAAGAATGAGGTGTATATGGATGACAGCATAGGAACTGATACTGACGGGAACAGTATGACGCTTTCTGATATACTCCCGAATAACGACCCGGATATAGCGGATACTGTTTCGGACAACATCGATGCTGTCAAACTTCAAAAGGTGCTGTTATCCTGTTTAACGCAGACGGAGAACGATATCATTTCAGACCGCTATGGACTTGGCGGCAGACCACGTAAAACACAGCAGCAGATCGCCGACCAACTTGGTATAAGCCGCAGCTATGTCAGCCGTATTGAAAAAAGATGTCTGATAAAGCTTTCAGAGGCATTAAAGTAAAATATAGCCAAAACAGGGGCACAGCCCCTGTTTGAATATACACAGATTATTCAATCGACTCAGAATTACTTACAGTAAAACCTGCAATTTCTCCCGATATCCACATAAATGCCTTAACACTTGCGGCACTGTCGTTAAACCTAACATTACATGTTCCTTTTCCTGTTACCGCGCTCTTTTTTACGTCAATAAGAATGCCTTCTTTATCATATGCAGCGATATAAATATCCGTCTTAGTATTCTCATCACAGTCATAAGCTATTTCAGCACTGCCTATAGCTGCGCTCACAATAGCGACAGTATTCTCTTTCCTCCGCGGATTTCTTGTATCAGAATAGAGCTGAACCGTTGAAATTGCTTTTCCGTCAAAGTTAAATAATGTTGTGTTTTCAACCACATTTACCTGGGTATTGTTTCCCTCCTCTGTGATAGCCCAGCCGACAAGATTGTTTCCGCGCTCGTCCTCAACGTGTATTTTCAGCGGGTCCCAATATAGCACTCCTATGCAATTATCCGCCTGCCTCATATAATTTATAAGCTCTGCCATAAACCCTTTATGTCCGCTCTCGGTATCAGGATAAATGTCGCGATATGCGTCAATGTTAAACAGCTGTCCATCATAACCATCCTTTTTCTTATCAGTCCAGTTATAGCCTGCTTCCATTATTATTACCGGTTTATTATATATTTCCGAAAGCTCGTTTACTCGCGATTTACACACCGATGCGGTCTGAGTTGTCCATGACGGATAATATGATATGCCGGTCACATCCCACTTACCTCCCGCTTCTTGATATGCGTCAAACCACCATCTATGGTTTCCGGCATTGGAATATGAAAACCCTCCGTCGCTTGCAAGATGCACGATGACCTGGGTATCGGGCGATACTGCCTTTATTGCGTCATAGCCACTGTTTAAGAACTGAGCTATGCCTTCAAAATCCGTTTTATATGTTATATTGTCTGCGGTCTGCTCATATTCAATTGAATAGGCTGCGGGATTATAAAAGCTGTCATAGCTGCCTCCAAACGGCAGGAATACTCCGCCGTTTATCTCGTTTCCGATAGAAACATATTCCGGGGTTGTTCCCTGTTCTGCAAGCTCCTTCATAATTCTTTCGGTATAGTTATATATAAGTTCACTAAGCTTATTCTTTATCTCTGTTTTCTGCTCCATCGTCATAGTGCTGAGAAATGTATAATCCTCAATATCATATCCGAGGCTGTTCTTTATCTCCAGCACCCAGTCAGACGGAATACGCTGACGCTCGCCGTTTGACCAATAATCAGAATAGTTGAACGTGAATACAATCTGCATCCCCGCATCCTTTGCCTCTCTTGCAAGTGCAAGGCAGTCCTCTTCATTCTGATATCCTGCCGGCAGATAATATGTTCCGTCACCATGTCCCGGACCCGGATCGTTTGAGAGTCTTATACGACATGCGTTCATGCCATTTGCGCCTAAGTACTCAATTGGATTTATTTCATTATCGTCAAAGTCATAGTATTTTCCGCCCATATCATGGACAATTGTATACTCCGAAATATCGCCGCCGTTTAAAAATATAGATTCTTTTGACACTTCTGCCTTTACATTACTGATTTGCGCGATTGAGGTTCCGTCATTATAAAGACCGTATTCAATTGTACCGTCATTTACATATATACCCTTGATGGTCACGGTCGTTCCGCTTGTTTCAGTCGATTTCGGCAATACTGCAGTTCCTTTTGTAGATGCGTTTGATCTCGCCCACATGTAACAGCTTCCGTCAACCGACGAATTGCTGTATTCAGCCGTTACGTCATAATAACCCTCGGCAAGTCCTGTTATTTTACCTGTGTCCTCTGCCGATACAGGTGATGTTATGAACTGAGCTCCCATCATAACAGCAAGCACCGCAGCAGATATATTTTTAAATTTCACTTTTTTCGCTCCTTTATATTTTATATATACATTCTACCATATAATATATATAACGTCAATGACCACTGCACAAAAATATGACTGCAGCATATAATATCAAATAAAAACTAATATTACTGAAGGGAGTTTTATATATGTTCAGAAACATTTCGGTTATAGGCGGCGATCTGCGCCAGATCACACTCGCAAGAATGCTTATTGAGGATGGATACAATGTGCTGATTTACGGATTTACAAATGATATTAAAACCGAAGGGATTCCAACAACCGATAATTTAAAAGAAGCTCTCGACGCTGATATTATCATTCTCCCTGTTCCGGTTTCTTTTGATAATAAAACAATAAATATGACTTTTTCCGAAACAGTTCTCTCAACAGATGAGCTGATCAACGAGATCAATCCGCTCTCTATCGTTTTCGGCGGCAGAATTTCGGAATATATCGCATCAAGACTTAGCGCAAGAGGCATAAAATACAAGGACTACATGGTTCGTGATGAGCTTGCGATACGCAATGCCGTACCTACCGCGGAAGGAGCTATAAAAATCGCAATTGAGGAAACTCCTATAACTTTGCACAACAGTAAATGTCTTGTTCTCGGTTATGGTAAGGTCGGAAAAATTCTTGCCAGATGCCTTGACGGAATCGGTGCTCATACATATGTAGAAGCCCGTAAATATGCCGATCTCGCGCTCATTGAAGGCCACGGCTTCCATCCGCTTACAATGAATGAGACAACAGCGCATATTGATGAATTTGATGTTATTTTTAATACGATTCCCGCACTTGTTCTCACAGAGAATGTACTGAAAAAAATAAAGCCCGATACACTGATAATAGATCTTGCCAGCCGTCCAGGCGGCGTTGATTTCGACACTGCGCGTAATCTTGGACTAAGAGTAATATGGGCACTGTCGCTTCCGGGAAGTATATCGGGTTGAAAAAATGGATATCAAAAAAATTTGATATCCACTTTTCCGTCTGCAATCTCTATAACTTTAATAACCGCTTTTGCTATTTGTTTTTTTATTTCCGTATTATAATTATCCCAATCTTTTATGATATTTTCAATATCAAGCTTATCTGCATTTCCGTTTTGTTCTTCAAGCTGTAACCTTGTAATTTCTTCCAGTATCTCATTTTTCTCTCTATCCAATTCCACAATACGCTGATTGATATACTCAATCGTTATACTGTTTCCTTTAGCAACTGCTGACAGTAGATTTTTTATTTCTTCATCTGTTTTTGATAACTCTATTTTCAATTCATTTATTTCGGGTGAATCTTTTACAACACTGCTTTGTTTTATCTCCTTGAGTTCATTTAATCTTTTAAATAATGCCTCTTTAACTATATTTTCTATTGTTTCGACAGGAACCATTTTTTTAGAATGCGGACATGTTTTATATCTGCGCCCTCTGCAATATAAATATCTATATACTGTTTTATTGTTTTTTGATCTTGCTTTATACTTTTTAATATAGTAATTATATCCGCACCCGCATTTCATCAATCCTTGCAGCCACGTTAAGCTTCCTGTTCCTATGTTTGAGTGTCCTTTTCTTTGTGCAAAAATATTTCTTACAGAAAGCCATACATCAGCGTCAATTATTCCGTCATGTAAACCTAATGTTACATAATCATTTTTCAGATTAACAAATTTTGAGCCTTTACGTTTGGACACTTTCCCGTAGACGTAACAACCTTTAACACCCTTATAATCCTCAATAGAATTATTCATTGTTGCCCCAATACCCAAAAGATAATTATATATATCAGCATTTGCCTTTACATGAATCGGACTTTTCAACATTCTTGATACAGCATTTGAACTCCATGGACGGTTTTGCCTTGTCGGTACTTTCTTCTCATTTAATTCACGAGCTATCGCATTCAGACTCATACCATTGAGATAATCTTTATACATTTTTTCTAATATTCTGCTCTCGTCTTTCTTTATTTTAAATGTATAAGTTTTTTTACCATTTAATTGTGTTTCTATCTTTTCATATCCGAATGGAGCATATCCTCCTAAATAGAATCCCTTTTCACCTCTGCTATAATAGTTATCTTCTACTCTCTGTTGTATGGTTTCTCGTTCCATTTCTGCAAAAGTCATAAGAATACTAACCATTGCTTTTCCTTGAGTAGTTGATGTATCAAACTGCTCATTAACAGACACCAAATCCGTATTATATTTTTCAAATTCTCTTTGCATATTGATAAAATCATAAAGCGAACGGCTTATTCTATCGTATTTATAGATGATTATTCTCGATACGTTCCCTTGTTTTACTTCCGTCATCATACGCTGAAACTCAGGTCTGTTTTTCACTGATTTACCCGAATATCCTTTATCTGAAAATATCTCATATGATTCATTTTTATTTATTTTCTTTTTACATTCCTCTATCTGAGATTCAATACTGATACTGTCTTTTTTGTCAACTGACTGTCTTGCATATATTGCTTGCATATATTTCTTACCCCTTTATTGAAATACGGTGGAGATTAAATCTCCACCGTATTGATTTTAAATTTTTTGTTTGATAATACTTTCTATGCGATCTTTTATTTGAATATCACATTTTTTTCTCTGTATAAAATCAATTTTCGGTGTAAATGTATTCACAGTAATTCCATCTCTTTTATAACTACTTATCATCTCACCGATTAAACTATTTGATGATTCTGTCACACTATACATATAAAAATCACTCCATTCTTAGAAATTTTTTTAATTATAATCCGTTTTTCTTCAAATGTAAACGGCGCATGACGAATTTTCATCGTTTATTCTATAAATTTTATGCTCGAATCTGCTTGTTTGATACCTTTTCATCTTCAAATACGTGTTTCTGATAAGATCGCAATTCATTCAATCTCACAGTTCGATCTAATATTTGTACATGGTGTAACATACACGACACAATAATTGCTTCATCATAAGCAATTGGAACAAACTCCATTAAAACCTTTGCGTAGTACACCCCATCCAGTAATGTATCTCTTGGGATTGGATTGAAATTACTATCGACAATATATGGTGTAACATTAACACTCGCTGTAAAAAACATACTATTAGCGTATAACAAATTATACGGGTGTTCTATGTTACCACATTTTAATGGTAGTTCCAATATACTACGCTCCATAGCTGAGAGTGTGCCTCGCTCAACTGCAGCATCAATAGCATTATTTATCGCTGTTATCATCTCCGCATTTTCTTTAGAAAAAATGACACTTATCTCATACACTGGTACCATTTCATCTTCATGTTCTAGTTCAAATAATCTCTGAAAATCAAGAACAACAACATCTGTTTTTAATTTTGTTTCCATTGTCAACTCGCTTTCTTCAAATTTTTTATAATATTTAGTGAAATGTTATTTCGAAGCTTCGTCTGTTAATATTGTAATATTATTATAGCAGCTCTTTCATTTACAGTCAATTGGACGTGTTTAACAAGGTTTAATGTATCAATTTAGTATAAAGGGAGATTTTGAGAGCTGATATGAAAAAATCCAATAAAAACGATCAATTAGAATAATTAATATATAGGGATACTGTCTTTGTTTCAAGTACATAATTTTAGGGTGCAGAATGATTGATATTCTGCACCTTATAAATTATCTTTTTGTGTACTGCTCATATGAGTTTCTTCCAATCAAATTATTAATTCCATCATTATGATTCATAATAACATTATCTGTCCGCCTATAAGTCAATTCTTTATCACCTATATATTTTTTGATATTACTATATTTTGTACGCAACTTAGTAATATTCATATCAGCAGAGCAACTATAAATTTTCATTCCTGTTGGATAGAAAGATATTCTCTGAATTTTATTCTCATACCGAGTGATGTCAAAATAATACGACATCGTATTGACATTATTTATTTTTTGTACATTGACAGCTATTCCCCTTTTCCACAGTTTACGAACGCTATCATCTGTAATATTAAATGACTGTCCATCAAGACGTTTTATGAGACTGTGTATATGCCATGAACCCCTGGTATCTGGTTCTTTGATATAAAAGTATCTAAGTTTCCCATATCGCCTTTTAAGTTTATTCAGGAATTTCTGAAAATCTTTACTCAATCTTTCAGGTTCGCTCATAAACTCTGAATATGTGAGAGTTACAAATCTTTCAGTATCGTCACCGTAGAAGAAACCTTTTATATATCTGGGAACATCTTTAAATGATTCTTTAAATGACGATATATTTTTAGTTGATGTCTTGTTGTATTCCTTGATTTCCCCTGTTCGAGTATCAATAAAATGATCTTTATCAATTTTCTTTGTAGGGATGAAATTTAAATTGTTTTTCTGAAAATTTTTACTGTCAATAATCTCGGTATATCGTGGAGTTTGAAAAACTGTCACTTGGTCTGTGGGATTAATTGGTTGAAACTCTGTTTGATGGTTAATTGTTTTTATTGGCATATTCTGCCCCTCCTTAAAATGATTTAGTTGGTTATTCGTAAAATGAATGTACCGCACTTAATCCTAATAAGAATGGACCGAACGTTTTATTTGATTTTTTTTACTTTCGCTATAATTTATCAACATCTATAAATAAATTCAACAATTCGACAATAGATTTTAAACATGATACAAGAGGTCTGGGATAACTTTAAAGATATTATTCTTTATGGATAATATAGAAAATGGTCTGTTAAATTAAAAAGATTAAAAATGATTTTGACACTTAATTCAACTAATCAAAAATGTGTTACTTGTTTCCATAATAATTAAATATGGAGTATTCCTTGTATTACTATTAGCGATTACTACTAATCTTGATAATTGAGGATACAACTAACTTATTTTAAAATAATTTCTTATAATAAAATATTCCTAACTTACTTCATCATCTCTAAGATATAAAAAGTACAGAATCAGAAATGAATCTGTACTTTATAAGACTATCGATATATTTTTCTTATTTCTGTTTTACCCTCAATAAAGTTATAATGTTCATATTGATAAATCGTTCTATATTTATATCTGATATTTACACTGTGGGGTATAGGAAATAATAATATTTTACCTAAAAACTCATTTACGTTATCGGGTACTGGATTATATGATTTTTTAAAGAAATATTCATTCTTCCATTTCTGATATTTTTTATCCGTCAATTCTTGATTTTCTTTTAATTTTAATATATCCTGTTTAAATTCATTTAATGATAAATGCGGATTCCTAAGACATTCTTTCTCTGCGTCACTTACAGATATACAATCTCTAAACGCAATTGAATATTCTCTCTCTTTATTTCTGATATTCGGATATATCGGAAAATCATATTTATTATTAATCGCATTTCTTTTTACCCATAAGGATTTTTCTACTTTATAGATACCAACAACTTTAGCTTTATGTATAGCAAAAACATACTCTATTTTCTCATAAGCCGTTTTTCTCATTTCCCATGCACCACGAGTACAATTATATATTATCTCATGTACATCTTTATATATATCATAATCTTTAACAGATAAATTCTGTTCTTTACAAGCTTTTTCAAAAGATTTTCCAATATGAGCAAAGAATACATGTTCATTTTTTAAATCTGTTATATCTTTATATAACTCATTTGACATTTTTATTGCCTCCTAATCTATTATGCAGTTATTATAGCATAAAATGTCATAAAAGTCTATTGATAGTATCGTTAATTTTCATATACGAAAATTGTTACTTGTGACTATTGATAAAATTTATTACAATCATATTTAACTTATATATAATAAAGTCAGTAATAAAAAATACCGATGATTTTATTACTTTAAATCATCTTGTATTATACATTCTCTCTGCGTATAGAATTTATATTACCTTGTAAAATAAATCCTTTATACGACATTTTAAAGCGTCCTGTATATGAATTAAACGAATCAGATATCCCATTTATCTTCTACTACAAAAAATATCGGAGCAGTATATACATATACCACTCCGACAATTATCCTTAAATCACTTTATATCATACATTCTCATTCCATATATGAATCAATATTACCTCATAAAATAAATCCTTTATACATCATTTTAAAGTGTTCTGTGTATGAATTTATACATGGTATTCAATAATTTTATTGTACACATACATATTTACTGCGTCATACTTACTTGTTAAAATAGGTCTTTCATTTCCACCTAAATATTTTACTATAGCGGCTGCGACAGCGGACGAAGCTGAATTCCCAAACAGTGAACCAACCGTTATCTTACTACACCCTTTTATGTAATTCATAAATGAATAAAGCTGTGAAATATCTTTATCGGATATGCCATTTGGATTATCAGGGTCTTCTGTATCAATAAAATCCAGAACAAGTGTCCACTTTGAATTAAGCCTACTGTCATATCCGTCTTTACCTATAAAGATATGCGCTTCGTTACAATACGGATCACCATACTTAAGACCCCTGTCAATATCAATATATCCACTACACAAAGTATATACATTTCCATATGGGAATTGTGTGCTGTAAAACTCCATTTTTCCACCTGTTGAAAAATATGCACGCTCATTAAAACTATGTATCATAGGATTCAGGAATCGCTTCTCCATACCACATTTATCCGCCAAATATACCGCAGGTTCATATAATATTTGTAATATCTTATCAATACATCTGAGAATAAATTCACCATCTTCTTGCGTACCATACCAGGGAATAGAAATAACATCGGCATATCTTCTAAATTCTTCACTCATATTTGTAACATCTAAAATATATTCTTCAGGATTAGACTTATAAATAAATATGTAAAGTGATTTCATTACTTTTATAAAATTATCATTATTTGCCACTGACCTCATATACTCGTCAACAGTTGTCAGGTTTTTTTCAAGCCATTTGCATATTTCGCTACAATATATAAGTCTGTCGCATAATGGAAGTGCTGCAAAATCATTATCCATAATTCTTTTACCTCATATTTTATTTTTTCAATAATTATTTAGCGATTATTTCCCTAAAAATTTTTTATTTGCTTCTTTTCTCAATTTTTTACTCGGTACAAACTTCAATTTCACATTTTCTATAACTTCTGCCGACTTTGTACCTTGATTTTTAATTTCTGACGTTAAATACCCTACATCATCACTAATCACAAATTTCTCTTGATTCAATAACGCTTCTTTTATATCCTCTGCGAATACTTCTTTAAACTTGTCATATAAGGCTTCCGTTGTGATTTTCTCTACTGAAAATTTTAATAATTCCGCTTTGTTCATTTCTCTACACTCCCTGTAATCCTTGTAATTTCTTATCAGATGAATCCTGTTAGATTAAAATGTTAATCGATTTCATAAGCTTATTATCTTCGTAAGAATTTGTATTTGTCAATTTTCTATATATTTATTTGATACAATTGCACTAACATCGATAGCAACCATAGCACTTGTAACATCACTTGAGCTATATCCATACTTAGTAGTCAATGTATTCTTAATAGTATTTTCATCCATATTACGTAATTCGAACATTTCAATAGCTTTGATTTCAATTTCACTTAACGGTTTTTTCTCCAATTGTCTCGTAATTTTATGTATTTCGGCTTTAATTCCACCAATTTCAATCAATACTTTAGCATTAGCGCGCGAACTAAAAAGACCTTTTTTTAATTTTGATTTTTCAGCTTTATATTGCTTCGCTAATTCGCTCATTCGTGCTTTTAGCTTTTGTTCAAGCGCAATGGCTTTTTTCTTTTGTTCTTCTTCATCTTTTTTCTTCTTTTGTATTTGTTCCAATAAGGATTGAACACTTTTACTAATAGGATAATCAGTATTAATTTTCTTTATCTTTTTAACTACATAAACAAAGTCATCAACAATGTCTTTTAGACGATATTTATCTTTAGTAGTATTATATTCAATAGCTAACGAATCTGCCCTCAATGATAATGCTTCTAATTCTTCTTCCTCTGTTGACGAAAGATTAAGATGAATATATGTATAGATATCAACTCTACTCATCGTAAGATTATTATCTGTACTAAACGCTTCCGCAAGCCACATCAATTCTTGTCTATAATTACTAACAAATTTTTGAATTAACTCATTATGATCTATAGTTTCAAGTAATGAAATAATTTCCCTTTGTATCAAATGCAATAATGAGTTGTTAATACTTATAGCAAGGAATCTTGCATGTTTTTTAGCATCCAGCATCTCTACGATGTCTTCGGCAATATGGTAAGAACTATCTTGCGCATCCATTTTATTTACAACGAGTCTAGCAAGACTATAAATACTACTATCCTTAACATCTATGCTTTGAGCAAGATTGTAAATACTATTACCTTGAGAATCTATATTTTTAGCAAGATTATATTTATCTTTTTCATTGTCCATAGCCTCCAACAGAGCCGCAAACATAGCCTCCAATTTTCCTGCATTCTTATAAAAAAAAGCTGATTTAACGAAACGCAATGTATTGTCGAAAAGCTTTTCAATCACTAATGATATAAAAGTTAATTTATTATTATCATCACAATTATCTAATGCTTTATTCGCATAAAATAAAGTCTGATTAATACCAACTTCACTCTTACCATGCAATATGTCTTGCTTGATTTTGAAAAGCTCAATTTCCATTCTTAAAGTCCACCCAGCAAAACTATTTGCGTCAAGTGCTAACAGACTATCACAGGTTGCTATTGCTTTTCTATACTCATCAACATCCAGATAATTTAGAGCCAAGTCATAATAATTTTTGATTTTATTATTTTGTTCACTCTTAATCAATTCCGAAAAATTCGCTATTATTTTTTGTGAATTTTCCGCTGAATATTTTGTTCCGCACCGCTGACAAACAAATACCTCTGATTCTTTTACCATATCTGTACTACCGCACATTTCACAAGTTAATCTCTCCATTTTGATTATCCTCCTTTGTTTATTTCCAATATGTTTTCTTTAATTTTTCAAATTCCTTATGTTTTTTCGCTGCTTTTTCATCAACCTTAACCATATGCTCATTTCCTGACGATAAAATTATCAAACGTATTGCAAAGAACGCTAAAACCGCAATATGTATAACTATTGGTATAGCAATATACATACTTACCAAACAAGCTATAATACACAAGATTATCGACACAATCGTACTTGATACCGCATATCCGACAGCCGTATAAATATATGCGAAGCCTTGAGGTGATTTGTTATTACATTTACCGAACACCCATAAACTGACCGCAATACCGCCTATCGCTATAAGCGAGAAAATATATGCTATTATAAATGTTGCCGTTATTGGTACTATTAAAAATAATAATGTTACCACTACTGCTGCTATTACAGCAGATAAAACAATTCTCATATTATTATCCAATTTTATCCCTCCAGTTTTGTACCGCATTCAAGACAGAATTTTGCGCCTTGCGGTGCTTCCTTTCCGCAGTTAGGGCAAACAGCCTGTAATCTGCCGCCGCATTCCATACAGAATTTGCCTTTAGATGTTTTCTTATTGCAATGAGGACATATTATTTCATTTTCATTAAGCTGTTCTATTTTTGTACCACATTCAAGACAGAATTTTGCATTCTGCGGTAACTTATTACCGCAGTTAGGACAAATATTATCAGATTCATTCTTTGGCTTTACAGCGTTCCCAAGACTCTCATTAACCAATCCGCCGACTGTACCACCGACACCTGCCATTACTCCAAGACCTATACCCAGATTCGCCACATTACCGGCACCCTCATTTTTAGCAAAATTTTGAGCAACATCAAATCCTCTCTCCTGTGCATAGGTGTATCCCTCAATCTGACGTTTCTGAGCCATTCCCTCTGCTTCAAGAATCATCTTTTGTTTCTCTGTTTCCTGTTCTATAATACTAACGCTCTGCTGTAATCTTGCTTCTGCAATATCCGCATATTGTCTGAAATGAATTTCTTTAAACCGTCTGTAAGTCGCATCACTTTCAGGTTTAACGATAGTAGTTACAAAGAAATGAACAAGTGATAATCCATATTCTTCAAAATCGTCTACAAGCATTTTATGAATACTTTCCGACATTTCAGGGAGCTTTTCATCTATCTGGAATATATTAATACTGTTATTCCGTATATATGATGACAGATACCCTTTAAACCTCATCATAAGAAACGCTCTGAATTTTTGAATCAATGCGGATTGTGTTAAATTTGTTTCTGTTCCTACCACCTTTACAAGTAGTTTACATGAATCTATAACACGAAGTGACATTTCACCGCTTGCCCCTATTTGAATAGGAAAATTATATGTAGGCTCTATATATTCAATTTTACTGTCTGTACCCCATTTAACAGCCATTTGTTCAGTTTTATTTATAAAATATACTTCACAATGGAATGGCGTGTTATTATCAAAGGGTTTATTATAGAATTTGCTGATAAGAGGTATATTCTGCGTTTCCAGAGTATGTCTGCCGGCTTGAAATACATCTAAAATCTGACCATTCATATAAAATACAGCTTCTTGCGATTCATGTACAATAAGCTGTGTTTGAGTATTAAAATCCTCAATCGGTGATTTCCATACAAAGGTTGTATTGTCACCCTCATATTTAATGACCTGTGCTATATTAGCCATAATACATTATCCTTTCTGTGTAGCCATGATGTATTTATCATGTGTACCAACTCCATTGTTTATATAGATTCATTATAACACACTTCACAATATTTTGCAACCATTATTTAACTTAATATTTAACTGTATTTTTGCCTATATCTTTAAATAATAAAATCGGTTAAAATTATATTATACGGAGGTGTCTATATGGAATTCATTATAAAAAAACCAACCAGTTCCAATCGCACAGTGAGAATGCCGGATGACCTGATAGAAAAAATAAGCAAGCTCGCTGCTGAACAAGAAATTTCTTTTAATCAATTAGTGATTCAATGCTGTGAATTTGCACTTGAACATCTAAACAAGAAAAAAGATAAATAATATAATTAACTGATTCTATTGGTTCTTATATCCAATCCTCTATCCTATAAACTTCTCATTTTTTATAGTATTTTAGAAATGGGGATTGGATAGTTATTTCCTTATATAAAATCTCTTTTCATAAATTAACAGCATTATAACAGTCTGTAATCACTTCTTTAGTGATACCTATATATCTTAATGTAATTTCACTTGAACTGTGATTCAACATCTTTTGAAGTGTTTCTATTGGTACCTTATTAATATACCTGTGAAAAGCCATTGTTTTTCTTAATGTATGAGTACCATAATTACCTTTAATACCTAAATCCTTTAGTGTACTTTTAATAATATGATGTAATGGTCTTACCCCTAAATGTCCTCCCTTTCTGCTTTTGAATAAATAATCGTTAAGGTCTACACTTTTAAACGTATCCAAATATGTTCTTATAGCATCCTTTGCGTTTTTGTTTAATACAAATGTTCTTGCCTTTCCTGTTTTTTCTTCCTTTATAGTAACTTCATCAAATATCGTTTTTCCGTCTGTAACATCACTGATTTTCAATGATAATAAATCCCCTGCACGAAGTCCGACATTGATTCCTACTACAAATATACAATAATCCCTCTTGTTTTCTTTACCATATAGATATTGTTTGATTTTGTTGATATCCTTGATATTTCTTATAGGTTCAACCTCTTTGGGTATTGGCATAGTTGTTCTCCTTTCACATTTTGCATTTGTTGAGATTTATATTATATATTTATCACAGTTCTCTTTAAATGTAAACGGTTTTTAGGACAGTCACAGAGTAAAAACAATATTACCTTATAGCTAAATTTGCGATAAAAGGTAATATTGAAAATCACATGTAAAAGGATTTTTTATGATAAACTGCTTATAAACCTAACAATACCAATACTTTCAGGCTTTTTAGACAATATTACCTTCTGTTAAATGGTAATATTAGAATGATATTTCAAATAAAAAATTTAATATCAAAAAAATCTATGTACATTTTATTAAATCTATGTTATAATATTTTTGAGGTGTTTATTATGACTGAAAAACAGAAAACTCATTTAGATGAGGTTATATTCTCTATGGAAGTTGAGGGGTTTGAAATTCCCGATGAAGAAAAAGAAACTCTTATCGACATTCTAAACGGCAGATATACGTTTCAAGAAATATTAGATTCTTATATTTCAGAGGCTAAGGCTTATGGACGAGTATAAATATTATTATAAAGGTGCAGATTTTTACTGTTATCCTGATACTAAGGTACTGATTAATAAATTCGGAATACGTGACAGTGAGCAGTTAGAAACCGTTGAACGCAAAATTACCGCATTAAAGACTTTGGAGCTTGAAGAAAAGCCGTTTAATGGTAATTTGGATTATAAATATTTATTGAGTATTCATCATTATTTATTCTGTGATTTATATGAGTGGGCTGGTAAAATACGTGTTGGTGAATTTATGTTTAAAGGCGACAGTATGTTTTTCAGAGCATGTTATATAGAACAAGGATTTGATAGTTTTTATAATAAGCTGCTTAATGAAAACTTCTTAAAGGTTTTAGATAAAAATAAATTTTGTGAACGTCTTGCATATTATATGGGTGAATTAAATGCGCTCCACCCTTTTAGAGAGGGAAACGGCAGGACAAGCAGACTATATTTCAAACAATTGGCAAAACAAGCTGGATATCAAATAAAGTTCAGTAATGTTTCAAAAGATGAATTATTAAATGCTGATATCGCAGCTTTTAACTGCAAATACGATCCGTTAATTCGAGTATTGGACAAGGTTGTATTAAGCAATTAATACTATCAGACGATATGTAATGGTTATTAAATAAAGATTATTACAATCCGAGCAATTATCACGCTCGGATTATTTTTCAACTGAATACGTTTCCTCCCGGGAGATTTGCGCCCGTCACAGCTGGAATTATCATAAAGGACACGATAACAAATATGATTTCTGAGCTTCAGGGTTAAATAAAAGAACACATTCCGCTGCTGTGGAATGTGTTTTTTTGTTAGTTTTCCTCGATTTCGTGAATTTTCGTAACACGTGTCGCGTGTCTGCCGCCGAGAAACTCGGCGTTGTTCCATGCATCAACGATCATGAATGCAAGATCGCGGCCTGTTATTCTGCCGCCAAGACAGATGATGTTTGCATTATTGTGCTGCTTTGCCATTGTCGCACTGTACACGTCCGTGCAGTGCGCGGCACGTATGCCTTTATATTTATTTGCCGCTATGGAAATGCCTATACCTGTTCCACACACGAGAATCCCCTTCTCTGCTTCGTCCGATAATACAGCCTCACATACAGGCTTTGCACAATCAGGATAATCAATACTGTCCTCGCTATATGCGCCGTAATCCTTATACGCTATTCCAAGCTCGTCAAGATGCTTCTTTATATGCTCCTTTAATTCATAACCGCCGTGGTCTGATCCTATAGCTATCATTTATCACTTAATCCTTTCTTCTTGTTTTCAAGCTCACGCTCCGCCTGTGATTTGCGCAGATACAGAGGCGTTATCATATTATAATGAACAGCCGTATCCGCTTTGGCGAGAGCGAGCGCCGCAACAGATGCAGCACGCACCTCCGAAAGATTAGCCGGGGCGAATATAACATCTTCCCCTGTTATTTCCTCTCTGTGCTTCAGCATTCCGTCACCTGTGTATATAACAATACCGTCCGAAAATAGTTCTGAAATTTCATCAACCGTCATAACAGTCGGGGCAAGAAGCTCTCTTTGTTCATTGCCGGAAAAGCAGTATGCCGCCGTAAATACCTCCTCACGACGCGCATCAAGCATCGGTATGACAACTGCAGATGATCCAACATAGTTATACGCCAGCGCTTCAAGCGTGTTTATGCCAACCACCGGCTTTCCCGCTGCCTGCGCAAACGCGCGGACTGTTGAAATGCCTATTCTCAGTCCTGTAAACGAGCCCGGACCCACTGTTACAGCGAACATATCCATTTCTGATATATCCATGTCAAGGTCATTAAGCAGACGCTCAACCATCACCATGAGGTTCTGCGAGTGCTTTTTCTTATTTCTTATTACATACTCTCCAAGTATTACATTATCCTCTGCAACAGCCGCGGAGGCTGGAAATGATGAAGTGTCTACCGCAAGAATTTTCATTACAGTTCCTTCCCCTCCAATATGATATGTCTGTAGTCAAAGCCCTTTTCATCATCCTTAAGAATCGAAATCTTTATATAATCCTCCGGGAAAAGCTCCTCTATAAGCTCCGCCCATTCTACTATGCACACACCGCCCGCATCCAGATAATCCTCGTAGCCTATCTCATACATTTCGTCCGGATCCGCAATGCGATAAACGTCAAAATGATAGAGCGGAAGCCTTCCTTCGTATTCGTTTACAATCGTAAAGGTCGGGCTTGTAACATGTTGTGTGATGCCGAGCGCTTTTGCAAGACCCTGAACAAATGCGGTCTTACCCGCGCCCAGATCGCCGTACATTGCGATAAATTCGCCGCCATTTAAGGTGTCTGCAAATTCTGCCGCAATCTGCGCTGTATCGTCATATGAATATGATTCGTATTCTATCATCAGAACAGCCCCGAAATCACACTGTTTTCATCTATGTCTATCTTCTCCGCCGCAGGTACAGCCGGAAGTCCGGGCATTGTCATTATACTGCCTGCCTCTGCTACTATGAAACCTGCGCCGTTTGAGATACGGATTGTGTTTATTTCGACTGTGAAGCCCTCCGGTCTTCCTAAAAGACTTGCGTTATCCGATAATGAATACTGTGTTTTAGCAACGCATACTGGCTTTTTGTCAAGTCCCAGCTTTTCAAGTGCTGTTATTGCCTTCTTAGCCTTTGCCGAGAATGAAACTCCGCTGCCTCCATAAATTTTTGTTACAATAGCTTTAAGCTTATCCGCAATCGAATCATTTACATCATATACCGGCTTATAACGAGCCTCAGTATTCTCTATCGTTTCAAGCACATATTTCGCAAGCGTTTCACCGCCCTCGCCGCCTTTTGCAAACACCTCGCAAAGCGCGCATTTTGCGCCGTACTCCGCGCACTTGTCCTCTACAAATTTCAGTTCAGCATCTGTATCTGTAGCAAATCGGTTTATTGCTACAACAACAGGCGTTCCGAAACTCTGCATATTTTCAATATGCTTTTTGAGGTTTACAATACCCTTTTTAAGCGCGTCAAGATTTTCGTCCGTGAGTTTGTCTTTTGCGACTCCGCCGTTATATTTTAACGCCTTTACAGTCGCTACTATAACAACCGCTGACGGTCTTAAGCCCGACATACGGCACTTTATATCCATAAACTTCTCCGCGCCCAGATCAGCGCCAAAACCTGCCTCAGTTATAGCGTAGTCACCAAGCTTAACTGCAAGCTTTGTTGCCTGTACACTGTTACAGCCGTGAGCAATATTAGCAAACGGCCCGCCATGAATAAATGTCGGGGTATGCTCAAGCGTCTGGACGATATTCGGCTTTATCGCATCCTTTAGGAGTGCTGCCATCGCACCTTGCGCATTAAGATCGCGTGCATATACCGGCTCACCTGATCTTGTGTATGCAACAATTATATTTCCCAGTCTTTCTTTTAAATCCGTAATATCGTTTGCAAGACAAAGAATTGCCATTACTTCCGAAGCAACGGTTATCATGAAGTGGTCCTCTCGCGGGATTCCGTTGATTTTACCGCCCATACCGATTACAATATTTCTAAGCGCCCTGTCATTCATATCAAGGCAGCGCTTCCATACTATGTTTGTAACGTCAATATCAAGGCGATTGCCCTTCTGAATATGATTATCAAGCATTGCGGCAAGAAGATTATTTGCTGCAGTAATCGCATGCATATCGCCTGTGAAATGAAGATTAATATCCTCCATAGGAACAACCTGAGCATAGCCGCCGCCGGCCGCACCGCCCTTTATACCGAATACAGGACCGAGCGACGGCTCACGAAGCGCGATAAATGTCTTTTTACCAAGACGCGTCATTGCGTCTCCAAGACCTATTGTCACAGTTGTTTTACCCTCGCCCGCAGGCGTCGGGTTTATTGCTGTTACAAGGATGAGCTTACCATCCTCATTTTTCTCAGCCTTCTTTACAGCTTCGGCTGAGAGTTTTGCCTTGTATTTTCCGTAATACTCAAGATCATCCTCGTCTATTCCCGCCGCCGCAGCAATATCACGTATATGCAGCATTTGTGCCTGCTGCGCAATTTCAATATCTGAAAGCATATCTATTACCTCCTATTATGTATCTTTATACGACAAACAGAGCTGAATATAATATTCAGCTCTCTTTATACATAATTACCTATTAGCTATTTGCATGTTCTTCTCTATCTTCCTGAACCTTTCTGAGCAGAAGATCAAGTCTGTGCTCTACATCCGCGAGAATCTCATCAACATATCTGTCCGTATCCATCTTGATTTCTCTTGAATCTCTTTCTGACATGTCTCTGATCTGTTCGGCCTTTTCATATGCCTGTCTTGTTATTTCATGTTCGTCAACGAGTCTTTCCTGAGTTTCCTCAGCTGACTTCTTTATTGCGTCAGCGCGTTCCTCTGCCTCATCAAGAATTCTCTGTCTTTCAGTCTTAACCCATTTAGCTTCTTTGAGCGCTTCCGGATAAACAAGTCTGATTTCCTGAATATAATCAAGAAGCTCCTCCTTATCTAGCATGATCTTTCCTGTAAGAGGAACTGAGGAAGCTTTTGTTATTGTCTCCTCCATCATGTCTATAATTTCCATGACATCCATATCCATATCCATTTTGATTACACCCTTTCATTTTATTTTAAAAGCATTACTGCTTGCATTTATCTTTTATATTTTGTATAATTTCATCAGGAACAATTCCTGATAAATTTCCCTTATAGCCTGCAAGTTCCTTAACCATGCTGGAACTGATATATGAATACATCGAATTTGTCATCATAAACATTGTTTCGCATTCATCGTTCAGAGTTTTATTAAGAAGTGCCATCTGGAACTCGTATTCGAAATCATTGACAGTTCTTAGGCCTTTTATAATTACATTTGCATTATGCTGCTTTGCAAATTCAACCAAAAGACCATCGAAGCTTGCCGTTTCCACATTATTGAGATGATTAGTGACTCTTTTTATGAGATCAACTCTCTCCTCTGCAGAAAATAGAGGCTTTTTATTTTTATTTCTCAGAACTCCGACAATAACTTTATCAAAAATTTTGCTGGCACGCTCGATTATATCGAGATGACCGTTGGTTATCGGATCAAAGCTTCCGGGATATACAGCTATTCTCATCTTAAATCCTCGTTCTGTGATTTTTCATAAATCGTAATAAACGTGCGACCATACCTCTTTTGTTTTACTAATCGAAGTCCCTCTGTTTCATTTCTGAAATCAGTGTTATCGCTCTCAAGAACAACGATACCGTCCTCATAAAGCAAATCATTGTGGACAATTGCAGCAAGAGCAGGTTCAATACAGCCCTTGTTATACGGAGGATCAAGAAAAATCACATCAAATTGCTCATTGCAGTTCTTAGCGTAATCAAAGCATGATATCTCACGCACGTCGCATAAACTGTCAAATTTAAGCGCTTTTATGTTTTTTTTAATCAATTCCACCGACTGCTTGTCCTTGTCCAAAAGCACAGCATACTCCGCGCCTCTTGACAGCATCTCAAAAGATAGTGCCCCGCTGCCGGCAAACATATCCAATACCCTCGCGCCGTGTATATACGACGCAATCATATTAAAAATTGATTCCTTTACGCGATCTGTTGTCGGTCTTACATCCTTGCCTTCAAACTCAAATAGCTTATGTCCGCGTCTGCAGCCGGAAATAATCCGCATTTGCCCAACTCCAATCAGTAACAGTGATCTGTACTGTCACTTCATTATTTTAACCCAAATTCTTCAAAAGGTCAATAGTTTAATTAAATTTTAAACTAAAAATACAATTTTTTATTGCACAGTAAAAATCCTGTAATACTGTTTCATAAAATTTACACTATATCCTCTGTGAATTCAGGCAATATTTCGCCTCTTACATAATCGTGATCAGGTACAGGGATCTCCTTCATATCAGGTCCTATATAGAATCCGGTTTGTGTACACTGGTTATATGCGGTATTCTGCCATGCAACGCTGAGCCTGTAAACCGGATCATGCATAAGAGTGTATATGCGATGCTCGGTAAGATCGGTTGTTGTGTAGAGAC
Source organism: Oscillospiraceae bacterium (assembly GCA_022509005.1). Classification (GTDB taxonomy): domain Bacteria; phylum Bacillota; class Clostridia; order UBA1381; family UBA1381; genus Ornithomonoglobus. Next base: position 75,588 of record JAFLUC010000001.1, read on the forward strand.
GAAGCTCTGTATCGTCCTCGTTTCTCCAGATAACATCTTCACGCCAGTCGCCTATAATACTTGCCTGGATACACGGAACACCCTTTGTACCGTTGTTTGAAAATGTTCCCTTCGGATCAAGAATTGTAACGAGCTTCTCGTTTTCATAATCCCATTTATAGATTTTAGGACGTCCGCACTGAATAACCTTGTCAAACTCGCAGTCGAGAAGCTCTCTTAAAAGATCGCCATCCCACCAGATTGCAAAGTTGATTGATTTCGGCGCATTCTCAGTTATAATCTCGCCGTCCATAGTGAACAGCTGCTCTCCCATTACCCAGCACTGGTTTCCGGGATAGCGCGGGTCGATCTTTGCACAAAGTCCACGGGTCGTATCTCTACCGGTGTAATGTCCCCACATAATCTCGCCAGTTGCGGGATTGTGCCTCTCAAATCCAAGTGCCGCGTCCGCCTCCTCGTGAATCTGGAAACAGTCGAGTCCCTCACCGTCAGGAGTGAATTTGCCGACATTTATAGTATCGCCATGCATAAGACCGGTCGAGAACATTCCGCGTCCGTCATCATCAACGGATATTGAGCCGTAAACTATCTCAT
>JAFLUC010000010.1 GCA_022509005.1 Oscillospiraceae bacterium
AACATGCCATCCCGGCACACAGAACGCATGAATACCTATTGCAAACCGGCAGCCCTTCTGCTATAATAAAATTGGCAGGTAGATCGAGGGACGGTTTGCTACCTCGAGTGCGTTTTTTAGAACTTGATCGGGCGGTCTTTGAGTACACAGAATTGTCACTTGATGACGTACACTAAGCTTCTATTTTTTTTAGACCGCCTTTACCTGCCAATTTTTTTATTGGAGGTCTGATATGAATATTATTCTACCTTGTGCTTGTGGTGTTGATGTCCACGAAGGTATGATTGAAGCTTGTATTCTTTCAGTGACAAATGATTCTGTTACTGCCATCAGAAAACAATTCTCTACTTTTCCCGAACAGCTATCCCAATTTGTGAATTGGTTATATGAAAATGATTGTTACCATATAGCTATGGAAAGTACCGGCGTTTATTGGAGACCTGTTTATGAAGCTATTGAGCGCAATTCGCCATATTATGAGAACATTATTGTAGGTAATGCTCATCATATGAAAAATGTTCCCGGCAGAAAATCCGATATTAAGGATGCCGAGTGGATTGCAACTCTTGTCTTACATGGTCTTGTTCAAAAAAGTTTTGTTCCCAATCAAACTATCCGATTACTCCGTGAATCTGCTCGTACCTACAAAAAGTTTGTCGGCGAAAACAATCGCTACAAAAATCGTATTGATAAATTTCTCCAAACTCATGGTTTTAAATTATCTAACGTACTCAGTGATATTTTCTGCGTTACCGGTCGTAATATATTAAAACAATTAGCCCAAAGAGGCTCTCTGACATTAGATGATATCGCTTCATGTATGTGCGGTAATTTAAAATCCACAGCAGAAGAAATTTATTCTGCTATGAATATTACAATAATACCTTTAGAATGTCAACTCTTAAAAATGCTGATAGATCGTCTCACTCAATCCGAAAAAGATCTTAAATCAATTATTGACCTGATGATTGAAATATCAGAACCATACAAACGTCAATTAGAGATTTTAGATTCTATTCCAGGCATTGATAAGGTTTCAGCGCTACTTATTCTTGCTGAAATCGGCAATGAGCCGTTCAAAGATTTTGGAACAGCAGAACGGCTTTGCTCGTGGGCAGGCGTAGTGCCACGAAATGATGAAAGTGCCGGAAAGATATATTCTAAAAAAATTCTTGCCGGCAATCAACATCTTAAACCTGTACTTATTCAGGTTGCATGGGTTGCAGTAAAACAGAGAAATACACCGTTTCATCATTGGTTCTGGAGTCACCAAAAGAGACTGGGACAAAAGAAAGCTATTACTGCTGTTTCACGGAAGATATTAAAATTAATCTTTAAGCTATTGAGTGACAATATTACATATGACAACACTGTTGCTATGTCTAACATAAAAGATTAATTCAATCATAATTTTTTACCAATTCGGGATTGGTTTATTTGGTATGCCATCAATTATTTTGTTGATATCGGTATTCACACTAACCGTCCCCTTGTATTGGTATTCAGTAATTGTCGGTATTCACACTAACCGTTCCTTTGTGTTCAAAATAAATCTTCTAAACCCTCAATTATACCTTTATTAGGATTTTTTATTCTGTAAAGTCTGTCGGCCTGTAAATCTTTTATGAATACTTCTCCGTATATGATATAATTTTTTAATATATTGCCCTCTTTGTCATAATACGTAATAAACGTATCCGGGCTTTGGTTTGGTAATTCATCCTCATATGCCACAGCCAGTCTCATATGTTTCAAATATTTATTTATTTTTTTTATATTGTCCGTTGTGTTATATATCGCTCTATCTCCGTCTTTTTTATCGTAGGTGTTTAGGTCTATTACTCCTTTAACCTCTATATAGATATTATCCGATTGAGGTATATCAGACAAATGCTTTGTTAGCCTGAATTTTGCCTTATATTCGGCAAGATCTAACTCACGATTCGGATTTGAGGGATTCATAATGAGTGCAATATACACGCCCTGATATATTATAAATAATCCGGCTATAACTGAAAATATTATAATTATAATTCGCTTTACCATATTCCTTAATTCCTTTTAACAAAACACGAGGGAACGATTCTATTGTGCTTTTCACAAGCAATTTTAGTGCACAAGAGAACCGTCCACCTGTGTTACCTGTTAACAATCTTCCTTTAATTATATTATATCACACTTTGGTGATTGGTTCAATCTTGTAATTATACACGAATTTAAAAGAGTGATTTTGTCGGATATATCTAACCGCATATCAAACCAAGAAAATGCGCTTCAAAAAAAGAGGGATATGAAAATTAATTAGTTTTCATATCCCTCTTGGATTTACTTAAGATATTATTTTGTATTTGCAGCTGCAATGATCTTGTTTGCGATCTCCATCGGCGCTCTTTCATAGCGTACAAATTCAAACGTGAAGCTGCCGCTGCCGCCGCTCATTGCGCGAAGGTCTGTTGCGTATTTGTGCATTTCGGAAACAGGTACTTCAGCTTCTACCAGGTTAAGCCCCGGCTTATCACTCTCACCCATTCCCATTATTCTGCCTCTGCGCTTGTTTATATCACCAATAACGTCACCCATGATATTTTCCGGCACATAGCTCTTGAGCCAGCCTATCGGTTCAAGTATTACCGGACCTGCCTGCTTCATGCCTTCTTTATAGGCAAGTGATGCAGCAGTCTTGAACGCCATTTCAGATGAATCTACCGGATGATATGATCCGTCAAGAAGTGTCGCCTTCAGATTCACTACCGGATAGCCTGCGAGAACACCATAATCAGCACTTTCACGCAGACCCTTTTCAACTGCCGGGAAGTAGTTTCTCGGCACACTTCCGCCGAATACCTTCTCCTCGAACATAAGCTCTTCGGTGAGACCCGGTGTAAACTCGATCTTAACATGACCATACTGACCATGTCCGCCTGACTGTTTCTTATGCTTTCCTTCAACAACAGCCGTCTTTGTAATTGTTTCTCTGTAAGGTGTTATCGGTTCTTCAAGAACAACATTTACGCCATATTTATTCTTCAGCTTGCTTACGATAACATCAATATGCTGCTCACCCTGACCGTTAATCAGTGTCTGCTTTGTTTCAACATTATTTGTAACGCTGAAAGTAGGATCTTCGTCCATCAGCTTTGCCAGACTGCCTACAACCTTTTCCTCATCACCCTTGTTTTCAGGACGGATACCCATTGAAAGCGACGGTGTCGGGAACTCGATACCGGTAAGAATTATATTCTTATTCTTATCACAGAGCGTGTCTCCTGTTCTTGTATGCTCAAGCTTTGTTACGCAGCCTATATCTCCTGCCTTAACCGACTTAACCTCGGTCTGCTTCTTGCCGCAGAGTGAATAAAGCTTTCCTATTCTTTCGTTCTCACCCTTATTCGGATTATAGTAGTTTGAATCAGCCTTGATCTCGCCTGAATATACTCTGAATATTGACATTCTGCCTACAAACGGGTCAGCGATCGTTTTGAATACAACTGCCGCCGTTGTCTCGTCCGGCGACTGTACAAGCTCAACCGGCTCTGCCGTATCCGCTTTTCTTGCCGTTTCTGTAATCTCATCAGGAGCAGGAAGGTATTTTCCGATACTGTCCATAAGTGAACGTATACCTATATTCTGCTCGCCGCTGCCGCAGTAAACAGGGTAAATGCTTCCGTCCTTAACACCGTTTCTTATTGCCTTCTTGATCTCATCGAACGTGAACGGCTCCTCGTTAAAGTACTTCATCATAAGCTCTTCATCAGTGCCGGCAATAGCCTCCATGATCATTTCGCGAAGCGGAGCAACTGTTTCCTCCATTCCCTCCGGAACCGGAATATCAATACGCTCTGTTCCCTCATAGCGGCGCGCTGTCATGTCTATAATATCAACATATCCCTGGAATCCGGTGTCGTCCTGAATAGGATAAACGAACGGTGTTATGGACTTGCCGAAAGTCTCTTTAAGATCCTCAAGCGTCTTTTCATAGCTTGCATGCTTATCATCGATCTTATTTACAAAGAACATAATCGGGATATCCTTTGTCTTCGCGTATTCATATACATGCTTTGTTCCTATGCCCACGCCTGTTCTGCCGCTCACTACGATAACCGCACTATCTGCCGCTCTTACGCCTGCCTTTACGTCTCCCGCGTAATCAAAATATCCCGGTGTGTCAATTATATTGTATTTATATTCCTTCCATTTGAAACTCTCAATTGTTGTGTTTATTGAGCACTGTCTCTTAAACTCCTCAGAATCATAGTCTGAAACAGTTGTACCCTCAGTAACAAGACCGATACGCTTGATCTGACCTGCGTTATAGAGCATAGCTTCAACCATAGCTGTTTTTCCGCACTTTCCGTGACCCATTAAAACAATGTTTCTTGTGTTTTGCATAATCTTTTTCCTCCAATCATTCTTTGACGCCCATTCTTTGACGTACAATTTTATTCATTCCGCATCATTGTCCATACCGCAGAATAAACCTCATAGTATATATTTACCACAAAATTAAACAGTTTAACCATAAATTTTATAGTGATTTTGCACTAAGTTTTTGAGTTGTTTTGTTGCTATTGCACTAAAAAAGAAAAAAGGCTACGGAACGCCTTTTTATTGTTCCTATAGCCTGTTAATATTGAGCTTGTATAAAGCATGCTGCAAGCTTTGCCGCTTCAGCGCGGGTCGTATTATCCTGAGGCGCGATTGTGTTGTTATCTCTGCCCGAAACGATATCGTTTGTAATCGCCCATGCCATAGGCAGCTCCGCCCAGTCCGAAACAAGCTCCGCATCATCAAATCCCGAAACCAATGCGTCATCAACCTCACTGCTGTTTTCAAGCGCATTTAATCTGTACAGAATCGTTACAAGCTGTTCGCGCGTGATTTCATCATCGCCGCCGAACTTTCTGTCGCTGTAGCCTGTTATTATTCCGTTTCCGCTCGCCCACATTATATATCTTGCGTCAGGATCATCATATGATACGTCATCAAAGACAAGTGTATAGCTTCCATCTATACCTTCATAGTAATCATACATTCTTCCGATAAGTCCGGCAAATTCGGTTCTGGTAATGTTGCTGTGCGGTTCAAACGCATTCATCCCGCGTCCATTAAATATATGCGAAACCTGATACAGGTACGGCTCGTACCAGCAGCTTCCGTAATCTACATCACTGTATGACAATGCGAATTCCCTGCGTATTGTATCCGAAATATCACGTATTACCTGCGTATCAAAGACACTGTCAAGTCCGGCGGCATTAAGCGCAGTATCAAAAGGTACATATCCGCCCGCCGAAGAGATCCTCATGTATTTATCGACTGCCTCATCATAATCATCAACGGAAACAGCATACAGCTCCAACGCAGCCGCACCGGATAATGAGTATGATATGTAATACATCGGCGAATGGAAATTATGTGGTGTTGATGTCCACATATTCTGCGCCGAGCTTTTTGTCATTTTCACACCGTAATACTTTTCCGTAAGCTCTGACGCAATCTCGTTTGCACGATCAACTGTCAGTCTTGGCTCTTGATATATCCTCGTCTGCCACTCGTTATAAAAGCAGCCGTCAAGAACATTGTTTATGATCCCGTAAATCTCTGAAATACGCTCATATGACGCATCGCTGCCGAATAATTTTCCATAATATTTCTCGGTAAGCACTTCGAGTCCCTGCGAGTGGATCTCACATGTGTCAACATACATCGTTTCAAGTTCCGGCTTTAAACTGCTGTCTGAAAGAGTGTTTAAAAGCGAACAGAAATGTCCTGTTTCATGAATGAATCCTCTTAAACGCATATTGCTCTCGCTGCTGTATGCCATAAACAGATACGGTACTTTATATGTAAAAAGCTGAGCGGTATATGCTCCGGCAGTTTTCGCTTTGCCGTCACGGCACTCTATATCGTATAGGTCATTATTTATCATATAGTCATATGATGACCGCAGTTCATCGTTAATGCTTCCTAAAACCTCTCCGACCAGTGTCGTAATCTCAGCGTCACTTTTGATTTTATAGTTCCCCTGCATCCCTGTGTACATCTGCAGCATAGGCTTGTAGAGCGGCGTAAGATAATCTGACACAGCTTCACAAAAGCCCTGTATTTCTTCATCAGTGTATTCTCTTCCATATATAACCTGTGAGGCATAATCAGCATAGTTATCATAGCCCTCAATTGCAGCGATTTTATTTCTGACACGCACAAGCTTAATAAACAGATTAGCACAGGAGTCACTGTTGCCGAACGCTCCGCTGTATCTGCCTATCAGATCATTTTCCTCTCTCATAAGCTCATAATACTCATCACTGTGTCTTGAGCTTATATAGCTTTCCGTCTTATCCTCACCAAACAGGTTTGTAAGCGTTTCCTTGTAATCACTGTTATAAATATCGAGCACCATGCCGTCAAAAACTCTGAATGCTTCAAGAGCTATCGCCTCTGCTTTTACTGCGGCATTCCCGGTTTCCTCACTGTAATTGCGATCCGCTTCAAGCTGCGCGAGTGAGCTTGCGTCATATGCGGATATCACTTCTTTATATGCGTCATCAAGTTTAACAGAAAGCTCTAAATCATTGCCCGGCTCTACTATAAGCCGCTCGGCGGAATGGACAATATCAGTAAGCACTGAAATGTCATACTCGCTATAGCTGAGCGATTTACCCGATACCTGCGGCAGACTTGTTTTGCCGTAATACTCCGCCGATACGGCGGTATTTACAGCAAGCACAATAGCCGCGGCAGCGGAAATAATTTTCTTTACCATATTTAAATCCCCATTATATATCACCAGTTATATTCACAGGCCATCTTGACCAGTTTTACGCAAGCCTTTATATCCTCGGTATTTGCAAGCTCTGACGGTGAGTGAATATAACGTACCGGGATTGAGATTCCGCCGGCTCTTACTCCGCTGCCAGTGAGAGCGATCGCTCCGGCATCGGTGCCGCCATCCGCCATAATTTCTGTCTGGTGCGGAATCTTCCCTGTCTCGGCAAGCTTTCTCAATACTCTTACCACGTTAATGTCACACATAACTGAGTTGTCCATAACCTTGATTGCAGCACCGCCGCCAAGCTTGACTTCCATAACCTCGCATGACGGTGTATCACCCGTATCGGTAACATCAACCGCAATCGCATAGTCAGGCATAATACCGAACGCCGCGGTCTTTGCGCCGCGAAGACCTACCTCTTCCTGAGAGCTGAACACAAAATACAAATCATTGCCCGATTTCTTTATCTGCTCCATTGCCTTTAAAAGAACGTAGCACCCTGCCCGATTATCGAGCGCCTTTGAAATAATCGTGCTGCCCTGCTTACGGAAGCTCCCGTCAAATACAGCTGTATCGCCCGGCTTTACAAGCTTTTCAGCTTCACGCTTGCTGCGAGCGCCAATATCAACATACAGCTTTGATATTTCAGCCTTTTCATCAAAGCTCTTCTCTTCGGCGCCTATAACTCCGATCGTACCGTTTTCAAAACGAACGCGCCTCTTATGCAGCTCTTTTATATACAAGCCGCCTACCGCGCCGAAGCGGATAAAGCCGTTATCATCTATATATGTCGCAATTATTCCTATTTCGTCAAGATGCGCGTCAAGCATGACCTTCCTGCCTTTTCCCGGTCTGTGCGCAATGATTGAGCCTAACGCGTCCTCACTGACTTCATAGCCGAGCTTCTGTGCTTCAGCCTTAATTATATTACGGATCTCTCCTTCTCTGCCTGACGGCGCATCTGTCTCAGTCAGTCTTTTAAGAAGCTTCATTTATAATCACATCACTTTCCTTAACTACTGCCGAGCACAATGCCGTAACAGCGTTAATATCATTTTTATTCATAAAACTCACCGGCGTATGAGAATATCTGCATGGAATTCCGATGCATGCAATAACCGTTCCCGCCGATGCCTGCGCCGCCGCTCCGGCAATTGAAGTCATTACCGAGGATGTTTTGCTCTGTGTTTTAATACCGTTTTTTGCCGCAAAACCTGCGACTGCCGCAGTGAACTTCGCATCGGCAATGCTTGTCTTATCCATATACTCAATTACCGCGCCGCCGCCCAGAGCAGCATTCGGCTTTTTGGATTTGTATCCGTCAGCTGTATCTATCGTGTCTATAATAAACGCATAATCCGGCTTTATGCCAAATGCCGCAACCCGCATTCCCCGACCCGCAATGCCGGATGGGATTTCACGCTGCGCGGAGAATACAAAATAGGTATCATACGCCGGCGGCTGATCCATGGCCTCCATAAGACACGCCGAACCGAAACGATCAAGCGCCTTGCCTCTCACACATTCGCCTATGCTCCCGAATTCAGTATTAAAGGTGATATAATCGCCTTTCTTAACCTTCTTCTGCGCCTTTTTCTTATTCTTTGCGCCTATATCTATATACATATCCGAAAGCTTGACTGCCTTCTCGCGTTCATCCTTTGTTGTGAGGTGTACTGCCTTAATACCTATGATACCTTTGACCGCATCATTGCCGATAACAACGCGCTTAGCAATGACCGTTCTCGGATCAATGCTGCCCACAGCCTTGAATTTGATATAGCCGGTCTCTGTAATATCGCTTACTATAAAACCTGCTTCGTCCATATTTGTACCGAGAAGGATTTTTTTCTCAGATGAAATACCGCGTTTGAATGCGATTATGTTTCCGATTGAATCCACGGATATGCTGTCGCACTTTTCAGTGATCTCGGAAATGATATATCTGCGCGCCTCATCTTCATTTCCTGCAACAGCATTGAGCTCGCTCAGTCTTTTCAAAGTGAAAGCCATGATACATCCTCCTCCAATCCCTTTATGAATTCCGCAAGAAGGTCAGCAACCGCCTTGACATCCGAAATATCAAGAGTTTCAACAGGTGTGTGCATATATTTTAACGGGATCGACAAAAGCGCCGTTGCAATGCCTCGTCCCGATACCTGTATTTCCCACGCGTCTGTTCCCGTGTTTCCGCCGTCAACATCTATACTGTATTTAATGCCCTTATCTTTTGCCGTGGCTATGATCCGTTTTGCCAGATTCGGATGAATATTCGGACCAACAGAAATAACCGCTCCTGAACCTACTGCAAACGCGCTCCTGCTGTTATCCGGTGTTATTCCGTGAGTAACATCGACCGCAATCGCTATGTCAGGCTCAATGCCGAAAGAGGTGGTCTTTCCACCCCTGCAGCCGACCTCCTCCTGAACGGCGGCGGCTGCGTAAACATCGCAGCACAGCTTTTCTCCGCGCAGCTTCTTCATGCACGCAATAAGCGCCGCAACGCTTGCGCGGTCATCCATCGTCTTTGCGCTCATCTGCTTTTTGCCGAGCATTCCTACCGATTGCGGCAGCGTTATGCTGTCACCCACAGTTACAAGAGATTTTACAGTTTCGGCGTCAAGCCCCGTATCAATCGCAAGTATATCACGCTTGAAGCTCGAATCAGACTCCGCCGCCTCCGGAGGCGGTGTTCCTATCACGCCGCGGACATCCATTTTACCATGGATTATAACCTCTGCCGATGGGAGTATTCTCTGATCCACTCCGCCGACATCGGAAAAGGTTACAAAGCCCTCATCTGTGATTGATGTCACCATAAGCCCAATTTCATCAATATGCGCCTCTATCATCACCTTTGGCGCGTTTTCTATTCCGCATTTACGGCATGCAATTACAGAGCCGAGACTATCAATTTCTACACTGTCTGAAAACGGCTTAAAAAGGCGCGCGATCTCACGGTTAATACGGTATTCGTGCCCCGATATTCCTCTCAGATTGCTGAGATGCCATATAAGCTTCTGCATAGTAATCCTCCATTTCGCCGCTTCTCCTGTTATTTTAATTCGTTTACCAGTTTCTTAAACAGATTTCCGCGTTCCTCAAAGTTTCTGAACATATCAAAACTTGTTGAAGCCGGTGAAAGCAGAACCACATCACCCTCCGCGGCCTTGCTTCTCGCGGCATTTACCGCGTCCTCGTATGATTCTGCTCTTATAACTTCAACCTCATCCGCTCTACCTGTCGCTTTTAATGAATCCTCAATCTTATCACTTGTCGCGCCTATAAGTATGAGCGTCTTAACGTGATCTGCCACAGGCTCGCCCATAGCATCGTAAGGAATTCCTTTATCCTTTCCGCCGCTTATCATTATAACCTTTTCGCCGAATACATTAAGTGTATTAATTGTTCTGTTCGGACTCGAGTCAATTGAGCTGTTATAGTAGCGAACACCGTCAAGCGTTCTCACCAGCTCTATTCTATGCGGCACTCCACCAAAAGTTTTTGCGGTGTTCACAATCACATCATCCGGTACAAGTCCGTCAACAGCTCCGATTGCCGCCATATAGTTTTCAACATTATGCATACCCGGAATCTTAATATCATTTATATTAAGCACTGTTCTGCCCTTGCATACAATAGCTCCGTCTGAAATACCGATTTCAGTATCATCGCCGCGCGAGAAATACTCTACCTTTACATATTCCGGCGGGATAAGAGCTGCGCTGTCAGGATTTCCGGCATTTAAAATAAGCTTACAGCCCTCTGTCATATTATTATATATGTTCGTTTTTGCTTCAATATATTCATTGTAATCCGTATGCCAATCGAGATGGTTCGGACTGAGATTTGTTATAACCGCGATCTCCGGTGAATATTTCATTGTATGGAGCTGGAATGAGGAAAGCTCCAGTACAACATAGTCATTCTCAGTCATGCCGTCAACCTCGGAAAGCAGCGGATGACCTATGTTTCCGCCAAGCCATGTCTTGTATCCGGCATCGGTGAGCATCTTATGAATAAGCGTCGTTGTAGTCGTCTTTCCATCTGAGCCTGTAACTGCAATTATATGCGATGGGCAGAGCTCAAAAAATGTTTCCATTTCCGATGTGATCCTCGCGCCTCTTTCCGCCGCCTTAACAAGCTCCGGCTTATCTATCCTCATACCCGGTGTTTTAAAAATTATATCGTCTGTAAGGTTATCAAGATAACCATCTCCAAGACAGGTCTTTACACCAAGCTCCGCGCAGATCTTGTAGTTATCGCCAAGCCACTCAGCATCATGCGCATCACAAGCTGTAACAACTGCTCCTGCCTCCGTAAGATACTTTATAAGCGGCAGATTTGATATACCTATACCTATAACCGTAACATTTCTGCCCTTTATGTTTTCCTTAAATATATCAGCCTTAGTCATTGTAAGCCTCCCGAAAAAATATCATAGATATTTATATTATACTAAATTTTCCGCAAAATGTAAAGGTTCTATACGAAAAAAAGTCACTCGCGTGACTTTTTTTCATTATCATATATATTTATGTGACTTTTCGTATTGGAGTATGAACTTAGCGTTAGCCTGCTCAATGTTGTTAAGGTTTGCAGCATCATCGCTGTAATTATAACTGCCGTTAACACTGTACCATGGACATTTATTGAAATAATTCTGCAATGACGCATCCTTGAACTTTCTTCCGTGACGCGCATATATTTCATTACGCGCTATGCGAAGCTCATCGGCGCTCTTTCCGGCAAGATCTGCTTCTGTCAGCAGCCTTGACGATGAATCACCGAACACATAACCGTCCTCTCCTACTTTAACACCGGAATAATCCTTCGCTGCAGATGCTGCGGGAGCCGTATTGACCGCTGCTCCGCCCTGGGCTGAGGAGCTTGCACCGCCCGATGCGCTGCCGGAGCTCGTGCTGCCGCCCGATACTGATCCGCTGTTTGCGCTTCCGCCTGATGCTGAACCACCGCTTGCAGCCGGAGCTCTGTTTGTTCCCGCCGAACCGCTGCTCGTGCTGCCGCTTGCACCTGAAGAGCTGCCCGATGATCCGGCTGCACCGCCTGACGCCGAACCGCCGCTGCCGCCTGACACACTGCCGGAGCTTGTGCCGGATGCTGGAGTCTGGGTTGCTGCTTCCTCTGTCTCCGCCGGAGCTTCTGTTTCTTCTTCGTCAGGAACAACAGTAGGCAATGGAGCCTCTGTCGCTTTATTATCTTCAACCGTTATCTCTGTATCGCCTTGATTTTGAGATATATAATATATCCAGCCGCCTATGCCGCCGAGTGCAAGAATTATTATGATTATTGCAATAATTCTGTTTCTTTTCTGTTTTTTCTTTTTTTCATTTCTGCGTTTTTCAATCTCATCAAGCTGCTGCTGCTTCTCTGCTTGCAGCCGATTGATCTGCATTCTGCGCTTTCTCTCATTTTCATCAAACAGCGCGTCTGTTTCATCCGGCTCATCAACACCCAGAGCTTCCTCCGGTAAAGCTTCCTCTGCATCCTCATTTACAGCATTCGTATCTATAACTGTTGTTTCCTCATCTTCTGAAATTCCTTTCAGAACTGCTCCGCAAAAGTTGCATTCTGTTGAATTATCGTCTATCTGTGCGCCGCATTTTTTACATATCATAGTTTATTCCTCCGATATATCCCAAAACAGGATTTATTTTCACCAGTTTATCCACTAAAATTATACTTTACATATCCGTCTAAAGTCAACAACACCGCACTAACATTTGCTTTACAATTGTTAAGCAAATGTTACAGTTCATAAAACTGTTCAGGGAATGGTATATCTGAATATATTATTCGTCGTCTTCGTCCTTTTCAAACGTCAAAGCATCAAGTTTTTCCAATACATCAAACTTTGCTATACCTGCATAGTACCCTAATGTACTCATAATAATAGGGAGAAATGTAAATATTGCAACGAGATAAAGCGGAACAGAGCCGTAGCATTGCTGTGCAAAACCAAAAAACGGTGCGATCCATGCAAAGAACAGCAGATTAAGCGTAGAAGCAAAAACATTTGTAAAGCCGTCACCATTACTCCAAAACTTCCATACACCTATATGAATCGCAACAAAAAACAACATTGCAGCTGAGAGCATGATACCCCAGAATATACCCCATTTAAGCTTCTGCTTAAGCGGCGTATACGGCTTCCCGTCAAAATCCGAAAGCTTCTTTGCGCCGCTGTATATCATCCCGGCATATACGAGCGCGAAAATTGTGCCCACTATATATTTTCCGGGTGTAAGACCCAAAAACTTCCAACACGCTACCGCCTGAAAAACGATACATACGCCCACAGCCTTTAAGTGCTGCAAAAGCATATATCCAAACTGATATTTTCTTGTTATTTCAACTGAATTTCTCATTGTTATTACCATTAAATCCTTTCATAAAACTTAAGTTTGAGAGAAAATCGTTCAGATTGTGCGACCATGCGAACGAGGCTATATGCCGATATGCGAGTGAGCATGGTCGTGCAAGATGGGCGATTTTATCCAAACTTATTTTGCTGCTGCGGTTCCGGCAAGGTAACCGCTGCTCCATGCCCATTGCAGGTTATAACCGCCGCAGTCGCCGTCAATATCAAGCACCTCGCCGCACGCATATAAGCCATTTATAAGCTTCGATTCCATTGTCACCTTATCAAACTGCGCCGTAACGGCACCGCCTTTCGTGACCTGGGCATTGTTCCACGACATCGTACCCTCAATCTTAAAGCTCCATTTTTTTATTGCCGCAGCAAGCTGTTTTATCTCAGTCCCGGAAAGCGATCCCGAAAGTCTTGAAAGCGGCGCAATTCCCACTGATTTTAACAAAGCCTGTCCGACGCGTTTATTGAGCATACCGGTAAAGTAGTCCTCTAAAGGAACATTGCACAGATATGCGCATCTGTCTGAAAGAATGGAGTGAACATCTGTATATTTATATTCCGGCATAAGATCAAGTTCGGCTGTTTTGCAGCCAGCCATATACGCAGAAAGAAAAAATACAGGCGGACCGGAAAGTCCGTAATCGGTAAACAGGATTTCTCCTGTTTCGCATCTTCCGCCCAGCGTAAGAGCAGCATTCACTTTTATTCCCTTAAGCTTTTTTACAATATCGGTTTCTGTTTTTATCTGAACAAGCGACGGATAAATCGCTGTTATCGTATGTCCAAAGGATTTCAGAATTTCATAGCAGCTTCCGTTTGATCCAAGCGCAGGCGAAGCCTTTCCGCCTCCCGCTATTACAACTCTGTCACAGACTTCTTTTCTGCCTCTGTAATCCTCAATTATAAACTCTCTGCCTTTTTTCTTTACCGATTTTACATCAAATCCGCATTCGACTGAGATGCCTTCCGTATCAAGTCTGCGCCTTAAAACATCCAGCACTGAAGATGCAGTATCGGAATATGGGTAAACCTTTCCGCCATCTTCCTCCTTCCAAAGAATACCGCACTCAGTAAAGAAATCAAGAGTCCTATCAACCCAGAATCGTTTTATTGCTCCGTCAATAAATGAAATATCAAAACCGTGATAATTATCGGGCGACGCAGTTGTATTCGTCATATTACAGCGTCCGTTTCCGGTTGCAAGAATTTTCTTGCCGACTCTCTTTTCACGTTCATATATGGTTACATCCGTATTTTCATTCTTAGCCGCTATAGCAGCCATCAGCCCCGACGCGCCGCCTCCTATTATTCCGATTTTCATTTGTTCTCCTCGGCTTCTTCGGGATTACCGATATCCGCCTCTGCTTGATCTTCATTCGCATGACGAGCAGCCTTTTCACGCGACTGAACATACTCGGTGAATATCGCTCTTATTATCGCCACAACCGGTACGGAAACTAACATTCCGATAAATCCGAACAGACTTCCGCCAACCGTTACCGCAATGATTATCGCAAGCGGTCTTACTTCCAAACGGCTTCCCATAACTCTCGGCGCAAGCACATTTCCGTCAATCTGCTGCATGACAAACATGGCAATAGAACACCATATCGAGTGGAACAGTCCGCCTGATACCGTCATAAGCACGAAGCCTACTGCCCATGAAATGATTGAGCCAAAATACGGTATCATATCCATTACACCAATAAATAAACCAAGAATCAACGCATACTGCTCACCCATAAGCGCAAGAACTATCGAACACGCAACAGCCATTATAACACAGCAAATGAGTCTTGAATATATATATTGCGTAAAAATCTGGTTTACACTTGCAAGATGGCCAAGCACTTTTTCAAATCGACTATTTCTTGAAAAAATTTTCGCATTGCGTTTGATAGAGCGTATTATGCGATCTTTATCCATAATCATATAAATGGACGCGATTACTCCTATAAAGGTGTTCATTACTCCTGAAGCGAATGACATAATACTTGATGTTATTGAAAGCGCTCCTGATGCATATTTACCGACCATACTTGAATTCATACTCTGCACCCATTTATTGATCGCACTTTGAAGGTCGTTTATGTTTATATTGATTCCAAGCCGCTTGATCACATCGAGATTATTTATATATTCTATGATCTGTTCAATGATCCCGGGCATATTTTTGATCATATCCATACAGTTTTTGTACAGCATCGGCACTACGGAGCAAAATACAATAACAAGTATTATAACCATCATTACGTATACAAACGCAACAGACATAGCCCATGAGTGTTTTTGCAAAAATCCTGTCTTGGCCTTTTTTTGCACCAGATTATTAAGATGCTTTGCCGGAATATTTATAACATACGCTATTACAAACGCAAGAATAAATGGTTTTATCGCTTTCATTACAACTGAGATGATGCCCTTTAGCTCAGCAAAGCTGTTAAATGTCTTATAAACCGCGATCAGCGCAGCGCCTAAAATAAACAGCGTTACCCATTTGGAATATTTTCTTATCCAATTCAACATATATCCGAATATTCTCCTTTATTTATTATATGCCCTTACTTTTATATATAGCATAAGCGCAAGAGAAGGATTGAGGCTGAACATACTCAATGAGTCTGATCAGCCTCTCTTTTAAATCGTCTTGAATTTATCAGTCTGCCTGTGTTACGATTACAAGGCTTGCCACGAATGCGCCGTTTGTTGTTGTACCGCGGCATTCTACCTTATCACCGGTCTTTATGCTCTTGAAGTCGATCGGCTTACCTGCAGCTGTAATGAAGGTTGTCTGGTTTGATGTCTTATAGACAGGAACCGGAATATCATATCCTTCAACAAGAACGCTTATGAATCCGTATGCCGTATTCACAGCTGTTACCGTACCGTTTACGGAACCGGTACCATTACCGGCGTCATTGATGATAGCTGTGGAAACCTGAATCTTTGTTACAGCTGATGACTGCGTTGTAAGAGTTACGCTGTCACCTACTCTGAAATCATAGAGTGAACCTTCCTTCTGATTTACGATTATAATGCAGTCTACAGGGATCTGGTATTCCTTTTCCTTACCCTCCGCTCTTACTGTTATTGACGGATTATTTGAAATCTTTACCTCGACAATTGAACCCGATACAGAGCCATAGGTCGAGGTCGCCTCTGCCTTTATTATCTTCCCGTATCTGAGAGTAAGCGTAACCTTATCGCCAACATATATATCCGACATATCACATTCTTTGCTTGCCTTTGTTGCGACCGCATCACTTGCCACCTCATAGGTCTTGCCGTTATATGCGCTGTTTGCGGATGAAATTGTCATTTTCACGCTTTCTCCGTCAACCTCGATCTCATCAACCGTAGCACCTGTTATCGTCTCGGTCTTTTCCGATCCGACAATGCTAAGAACCTTTCCGTCTACGATCTCAATTGTGATAGAATCGCCGTCGCTGAAGTTTTTCACAGTTGCCGGTGCTCCCTTATATGTAACGGGAACATTGTCTACACAAGGATAGCTCTTTGTTGTTGATGATGTTGCCGACTCCTTAACTTTTATATATGTTATTCCGTTAGACGTGCTGTAGCTTGAGAATATAGCTGTAATTGTAGCTTCAGGCTGATCTGACAGACCATCAATGCTGACAACCTTATCGCCCGAGAGCTGAATAACAACGCCGGCATCTATTGTCAGTTTTTCGGGAAGCTCATACTCACCTTTAAGCGTGAATTGTGTATTCTCATCATATGAATATGTTGTTTCTTCACCGTGAACTGATATTGTAAATGTAGATTCGTCCTCATCCACATTTTTAAGCTTCCCTCTGATGAACGAATAGTCACAATGATTAGCCACTCTGTAAAGCATAACGGCAATCTGCGCTCTTGTAACTGTACCGCCCGGCTGGAACTCGTCGTCAATACCGTTCATTATTCCCTGTTCCGTTACATAATCAACATACGGAAGAACGTTTGACGGTATTGATGATTTATCGGCATAATCAACAGTTATGCTGCTTACCTGCTTCAGGCTCTGCCCTCCGCCCATTGCTTTTGTAATAATTACCGCAGCTTCGCCTCTGGTAAGCGGCTGATTTTTAAGATCGCCTTTCAGGTATGTATCAAGATCCGAAATACTGAGCGCATTCTTGTAAAGCAGATATGTGGCCTCATCATCACCCCATGACAGACTATATGACTTTAAAGCTGAATCATACTGCGAATGAGCGAGCTCCAAAACCTCTGTGTTTTCTGGTGTGATCTCTGTATCACTGCCCATTGCTCTTGCAAAAAGCGCGATACCTTCGAGTTTTGTTACCTGATTATCCGGTTTGAAGGTTCCATCATCATATCCGTGTACATATCCCGCATCAGCCATAGCCCTGATCTGCGGCGCACACCACGAATAGCTGCTTCCACTAATATCACTGAATGAAGACGCGGCAAACGCAGGAGCTGTAATACACAGAGCTGCAGTCGCTGCAATAACCGATACGATAGTTTTCTTCATAAATAATTCATCCTCCCTTGCCCGTCCGAAATAACAGGCATATTTGTATATTCAATATTATAACATATTTCATTATCCCTATCAAGATTTTTTTTGTTACATTTTCATGACAGTTATATGTATATTATGATATATATTACAGCAAATACAATAAAACAGCGGCTGTTATTTTAGCTGCCGCTGTCTGTATTACTATATATGATTTATCATGCTTGCGAGATATCCTGCACCGAATCCGTTATCAATATTTACAACGCTCACGCCGCTCGCACATGAATTCAGCATTGAAAGAAGCGCCGAGATTCCGCCAAATGACGCGCCGTACCCGACACTGGTCGGGACAGCAATAACAGGGCAGTCCGCCATACCGCCGATAACGCTCGCAAGCGCGCCCTCCATTCCCGCAATCGCAATTATCACCTTCGCGCTCATGATCTTATCCGAATTCGCGAGCAGTCTGTGTATTCCGGCAACACCGACATCATAGAGACGCACAACACGATTTCCGAGAGCTTCGGCGGTAATTGCCGCTTCTTCTGCAACAGGCATATCGCTTGTGCCGCCCGTTGCGATTACGATATTTGATTCAGATTCCGGCTCCGGCATTTCTCCTGCAACACCTATCCGCCCCATATCATGGTACTTAAACGGCATTCCCGAATTCTTCATATATTCTGCCGCTTCACTGCTCATTCTTGTTATAATTACAGTCTTTTGCCCGGCATCAAGTAAACGCGCTGTTATTTGAGCAATCTGCTCCGGCGTTTTGCCTGCTCCGTAAATGACCTCGCCTGCGCCCTGTCTTATGCCGCGGTGATGATCCACTTTCGCGAAGCCTATATCCTCAAACGGGTGAGCGCGAAGCTTAGTCATCGCCTCGTGAACAGTTACATCACCGGATGCAATTTTATTCAAAAGCTCTTTTAATTCATTCTGCTCCATCAGCCTTCACCTCAAAATTCTACTGTTATCTGCCGGGAAATTAATTTGCCATTCTATTATATATATCTGACAAAAGATTGTCAACCTTTTAAATGTAAACTTTTATGCTGAAAAGCAAAATTTTTCAAGAAAAAAACTTGACAAACTGATATAATTATGGTATTATATCTTCTGTGTTAAAAATACATAGAATATGCGCTATTAGCTCAGTTGGTAGAGCACCTGACTCTTAATCAGGGTGTCCGGGGTTCGAGCCCCCGATGGCGTACCAAAGAAAACCCTACAGCCATGCGGTTTGTAGGGTTTTCTTTTTTCTCAATCGTCTGTATATTAGTAGTTATACAGCTATTATACAGCTATTGGTATTATAATTTTAAATTAAACCAATTTATTCAATAAATTCCGGATTATAATCCGCAATATAAAATACACATGTACACATTACCCAAACAAATTGATCGTTCTGTAGTTCATCCAATTGCTTCTGTAATATTAAACCGTTATCCGGCGTATTATTATAGTCACAGGCTTGTCTGATTATAGCATAAGCTTTTTCAATATTCTGCTTTATAACTATATTGCACTCATTCTTATCCACAGCAAACTTAGTATAATCATGATTCCTATTCTCATGATTCACCCTTTGTTTGTAGGTTCCTTCTTTTAACTCATCCATAGTTACAGTATAAGACATATACATATCATCCGGTATATCTTTCATGTGATAAAAAGCTTCAACCATAGGATAATTAATATATAGCTTTCCCATATCAGAGGATTCTTTGAAATATTCAGCCATCTCAATGATTTTATAATCAGCATATAAATGGTCTTGCGGATCTAAATCAAAGATAAGAAGTATATCAGAATATCTTTCATCAAATATCTTCTTTTTGTCTGCATCCGGTTCGCGCTCTTTTAAAAGCTGCAATAAATCTATTGAATCGGGATCTCCGTCCTCAAACATCTCTCTGTACAATTCATATATGTTAGTATTATACGAGATAAGCTCGTGATTATCGCTTATCCCATATATATCAAGCAGCTTTTCCATTAATCTGACATCCGTTTTTGCACCCTCGACAAGCATTAATATTTTACTCATTAAACTCACCGCTCATATACAGTTTTTCGAGATTGTGTCCTTCTCTCAACTCTCTTGTGGTTGCGTTTGCAAATGATGTTATCTTGTCCTCTGTCATAATTAAATAGCAGTCCGGACGCATTATCTTATTTGATAAGAGATTTGTATTATGTGAGGTCAATATAACCTGTGTATTTTTCATTTTTTCTATAATATCAACAATTGTCTCTGCTAACTCAAAATGATAGAACGCGTCAAATTCATCGATAAACATCAATGAAACGTCTTTCGCTGTCTTATACCAATAGAAAAAGGTATATAATACCTTTGTTCCGCTTGATGCTACTCTAAAGAACGGCAGCGGTGTATTACCATCAAAGTATAATCTTTTTACACCATCTATATCTTTATTGACCACTAAATGTTCATTGATTCCTGATTTTTTCAGAAAGCTTTCAAATTCGCTCAAAACACTTTCATCAAATATAAACTCGTAATAATCATCACTTTTATTCTTATATCCAATATATCTATTTTCATCAAGACTTCTGAACCACAGCATATTTGATATAAAGTTCATCATTTGACTCAGGGGATGATGTCTATCAAGTACGGTATTATTCATAACATATTTTAATATTGAATCTACATCATTATATACCCAGTTCAGAGTAGGAGCGATAGCACTCAAACCATCTGTATTACCTGACTTATTGATATAATCATATTCAAAAAGAATCGTATCATCTATCGAAAGCTTTTCATATGCTAATTCTCTCTTAGCATTCTTTTTATAATAATAATCTACTACACGCTCTCCAAACTCAAATTGATAATGAAAATCAGCAACTCCGTTTCGCAAGTCAGAGTTGATATAATAATCATATAAATTCGGTGTTACATTCTTTGTCGTGAGATGAGATACAATATCAAAAATTGCTAATCCGAGATTCGTCTTACCTACAGAATTCTTTCCGTAAACAATAACTTTGCTAAGTAAACCGTTTGATATACATTCATTATTAAACTTGTAATCTCTGACATCAGAAAAATTAATTGTCATTTCATCCTTAAAGTTTTTAAATCCTGACACTTCAAATAGTTTAAGCATATTATCACCCTCATGTCTATATTTTACTTTATTTTATCACATACAATATATTTAGTCAATAGTTGTCCGTAATTTTTTTACGGACAACTATTGACATTATTTCACAAACGAAGGTTATGGGACATTTGTATTCTTTCCCATAAACCTATTTCCAAAACTATAAAAACCGTTCCAAAACGCATCTCAAAATCAATGTTTCATATAAAACTGAAAACAGACCCAAATGGCAAGGAGCTGCCGCAAAACATCAGTTTTGCAACAGCTCCATTAAATTATTAGGTGTACCACGAACAAACCGCTTAAACACTTCGTTTAAGCGGCTTGTTCTTTAACCTTAAAGGCTTTATTTCATAATGATGTCGTGCCTTGCAGGACCGACAGAAACTATCTTAATCGGAACCTCAAGCTCACGCTCGATAAACTCAATATAGTTGCGGCAGTTCTCCGGCAGATCCTCGTACTTCTTTATTCCGCGGATATCCTGCTTCCATCCCGGAAGAACCTTCAAAACAGGCTTAGCTCTTTCAAGTCTGCCCGTGGTCGGGAAATCCTTTGTTACTTCGCCGTCTATATCATAACCCACGCATACCGGAATCTCATCAAGATAGCCCAAAACATCAAGAACCGTGAATGCAACGCCGGTTGTGCCCTGAACACGGCAGCCATAGCGTGATGCCACGCAGTCAAACCAGCCCATACGTCTCGGTCTGCCTGTTGTTGCGCCGTACTCACCGCCATCTCCGCCGCGGCGTCTTAATTCGTCAGCTTCTTCGCCGAATATTTCTGAAACAAACGCACCTGCGCCTACTGCAGATGAATATGCCTTAACAACAGTGATGATCTCCTTAATCTCATAAGGCGGAACACCAGCGCCGATTGCGCCATATCCGGCAAGAGTTGATGATGATGTCGTCATCGGATAGATACCGAAATCCGGATCCTTTAATGAGCCGAGCTGTCCTTCCAATAGAACGGTCTTACCCTCCTTCAAAGCATTATGCATAAACGATACCGAATCGATAACATACGGTCTGATCATTTCTGCATACTCCTTGCAGGTAGCATAAAGCTCCTCTGCATCAAGCAGCGGCTTATGATATATATGCTCTAACATGAGGTTCTTTACCTCAAGCACATTCTTGATCTTTTCCTTTAAGCTATCCTCTTCAAACAGCTCCCATACCTGGAAACCGATCTTTGAGAACTTATCTGAGAAGAACGGTGCTATACCCGACTTTGTTGAACCGAACTGACGGTCTGAAAGTCTCTCCTCCTCGTACTGGTCAAAAAGCTTGTGATACGGCATAAGAACCTGCGCTCTTTCCGAAACCACGATATTCGGGCGCGGAACACCCTTTGAAACCACTTCTTCTATTTCCTTAACGAGCTGTGGAATATCAAGAGCAACGCCGTTGCCTATCATATTTGTCACGTTCTGATTGAATGAACCGGACGGAAGAAGATGGAGCGCGAACTTGCCGTAATCATTTACGATTGTGTGACCGGCATTTGCGCCGCCCTGGAAGCGTACAACGATATCCGCCTCCTCCGCGAGCATATCGGTAATCTTACCCTTACCTTCATCGCCCCAGCATGCTCCTACTACTGCTTTTACCATTTTACCTGCTCCTTTTATACGTTAATTTCAACTTCTATTCCTAACAAATCTTTGTTTGCTTCAAGGATCGGGTTTACAACTTCATCGAGGAAGTCGGTTACCTGCTCCGGTGAACGACCGACAAAATTGATCGGTTTCATAACAGCATTGATCTCATCGAGCGAAAGACCGAAAGACGGATCATTTGCGATAAGCTCCGCAAGATTATTTTCAAGACCCTCAACCTTTACGTTTCTCCCGGCTTCCATTGAATACTGTCTTATCTTCTCATGAAGCTCCTGGCGGTCGCCGCCTTTCTTTACGGCATCCATCATAATATTCTCAGTTG
This sequence comes from Oscillospiraceae bacterium, assembly GCA_022509005.1. Classification (GTDB taxonomy): domain Bacteria; phylum Bacillota; class Clostridia; order UBA1381; family UBA1381; genus Ornithomonoglobus. Next base: position 22,757 of record JAFLUC010000010.1, read on the forward strand.
CCATAAACGGAATCTCAGCCATAAACTGCTTTGTGATAACCTTGTCATACACAACCAGACCGTCAACTACATTTATATAAAGACTCAATATTGCGTCAACGGCTAAAAACGCCTCAGGAACGCTGATACGCTTGTTCGCGCTGTCATCCAGCGTTCTTTCAAACCACTGCGTTGAAGCTGTTATAGCCGGATTTAACGCGTCTACAATCACATAACGCGCAAGTGAGCCAATTCGTTCTGAACGCATTGGATTACGCTTATATGCCATAGCGGATGAGCCTATCTGTGACTTTTCAAACGGCTCCTCTATCTGCTTCAAATGCTGCAAAAGTCTTATATCGTTCGAGAACTTGTACGCGCTCTGTGCAATATTACTCAACACAGTAAGCATCTGCGTGTCAAGCTTTCTCGGATATGTCTGACCGCTTACCGGGAATGTACTCTGATATCCCATCTTTGCGGCAATTTTCCTGTCAAGCTCCTTGCACTTCTCATGATCACCGTCAAACAGCTCCATAAAGGATGCCTGCGTGCCTGTTGTGCCCTTGCAGCCCAACAGCTTCGCCTTTGACAGCTGATATTCAACATCTTCAAGGTCCATAACAAGATCCTCAAGCCAAAGCGTTGCACGCTTGCCCACCGTTGTAGGCTGCGCCGGCTGAAAATGCGTGAATGCAAGACACGGCAGCGATTTATTCGCATCAGCAAACTTTGCAAGCTCGCCAATAAGGCATACAAGCTTTTTCTTGATGAGCTGCATTGCCTCTGTCATTATAATTATATCCGTATTGTCACCCACATAGCAGCTTGTAGCGCCGAGGTGGATAATCGGTTTTGCCTTCGGACAAAGCACGCCATATGCATAAACGTGCGACATTACGTCATGGCGCACTTCCTTTTCGCGCGCTTTTGCAACGTCATAGTTGATATCATAGATATGCTCCTTCATTTCGGCGATCTGCTCATCCGTGATACCCAGTCCGAGCTCCTGCTCACTCTCAGCAAGCGCTATCCACAGCTTGCGCCATGTTGAAAACTTTTTATCCGGTGAGAAGATATACTGCATTTCCTTTGATGCATATCTTGAATTCAAAGGGCTTTCATATGTATTTGTTGCCATTAATATATTTCCTTTCAGATTAATCCCATTCTCTTTGCAACTTCTATATACGCTTCCTCAACGTCACCAAGGTCACGGCGGAAACGGTCTTTATCAAGCTTTGCGTGCGTTGTAGCATCCCAGAGACGGCATGTATCGGGTGATATCTCGTCAGCCAAGATAATCTGACCGTCCGGAGTCTTACCGAATTCAATCTTGAAATCAACAAGCTCTATATTGAGCTTTGCAAAATAGTTCTTTAAGAAATCATTTACCTTGAATGTGAGGTCTGCAATCGTATCAAGATCCTCTTTTGTTGCCGCACCGATCGCTGTGATGTGGTAATCATTTATCATAGGATCATCAAGCGCGTCATCCTTTAAACAATATTCAAGAGTCGCATTCTTAAGGTTCGTGCCCTCAGGAACGCCGAAACGCTTCGAGAAGCTGCCTGCAGCAATATTTCTGATGATAACCTCAAGCGGTACTATTGTAACCTTCTTAACAACAGTTTCTCTGTCTGAAATCTCCTCAACAAAATGTGTAGGAATACCTTCCTTAGCCATAAGCGACATGAGATAGTTTGACATTCTGTTGTTGATTACACCCTTGCCGGCAATAGTGCCCTTCTTCTTACCGTTAAACGCTGTGGCGTCATCCTTATAGTCAACAATATAGAGATTCTCGTCCTCAGTTTTGTAAACCTTTTTGGCCTTGCCTTCATAAAGCATTTCTTTCTTTTCCATCTTAAAGTCATTCCTTTCAAAATAAACATGAATGTATAATAGATATTTACAAATAATATCACATGGTATATTATATACCAATTCATTGATAAAATCAAGAAAAATTTGAAAACTTCTTTACCTTTATTGCGAAATATGTTAAAATGACTATAAAAAAGGTTAAAAATATCGAATAGGGGCTGCAAAATGATATATAGCAATGACATAAACAAGATCTGCGCGCTGTGCAGAAACGCCGAAACAATAGAAAACAACGAGAACGAAATGTTCTGCACGTTAAAAAAACAGTCCGTACCCATATCAGCCGGAAACTGCAAAAAATTTGATTATGATATTTTTAAGAAGGTGGTCCACCGCAAGAAACGACTGAAAACCAATTTCTCGGCCGAGGATTTCAGTCTTGAATAGAGCAAAAAAATAACCGTTCGTAAACGGTTATTTCAATGCGTCTGCAAGTCTTGCAAATTCTTCAAGCGAAAGTGTTTCGCCCCGTCTTTTCGGGTCGATACCGACACTATTCATTATTTCCACAAGCTTCTCACGACCATGTGTGAAATTTGATAAAAGACAGTTTAAAAGTGTTTTTCTTCTTTGCGAGAATGCCGCCTTGACTGTTTTGAAAAACATGTTTTCATCCTTGACCGATACCGCAGTGGTTTCCCTGAATTTCATTCTGAGTACCGCGCTATCCACCTTCGGGGCTGGCACAAAAAGCTCTGCCGGAACGGTGCATATAATTTCAGGCTCCGTATAATATTGGCATAATACCGAGATTGCACCATAATCCTTTGTTCCGGGCTTTGCGCCCAATCGCAGTGCTACCTCCTTCTGTACCATTACCACAAAATTATCTATCGGCAGCTTCGATTCAAGCACCGTTGTGATGATCGGCGTTGTGATATAATATGGCAAATTCGCGGCAATGCTTATCCGTTCGCCGTCAAATTCCTTTTTTATAATATCTGAAATATCGGTTTTCATAATGTCACGGTTTATGATAGTGACATTATCATACTCTGAAAGAGTATCACCAAGAATAGGGATCAGCCGCTCGTCAATTTCGAGTGCGACAACCTTTTTCGCCTGCTTGGCAAGCTCGTTTGTAAGAACACCGAAACCGGGGCCTATCTCAAGCGCGTTTGCGCCGCAGATCCCGGCCGCATCGGCAATTTCTTCAAGTATCTCCTGCGAGGACAAAAAGTTTTGCCCCAGTCCCTTTTTAAATTTAAAATCATATTTCGCCGCAATGCGCTTAATCATTGACGGTGATATAAAATCCATATGCTGATACTCCCCTTTAATTAACCTCCACACGCTTCACAGCAGTGAGCGGCTGCAGGCGGTTGTTTAATATAAATGCCTTTATTTCCACTGTATTCTTTTCAGGCACAACAGTCACGCTCTGCTTTGATTTTTTCACTTTGATTAGAGCGCCTTTGCTGTCATACTGCGCAACGTATAAATCGTAGTTTTTTGGAATCTCTTTATCCGGACCGATATTATAGCTTCCACCCGTTTGGGTTATAGAAGTATAAACATAGTCAGTCGCTGAAATTTCCGGCAGACCACACTGGAAGTATGGTACAAAGTCCAATCCATAATATGCAACCATATCCATAAGCTCTTTATAATACGGATAGTGCAGTGTGTTGCTCTCATCGTCCATCATGCCGGGATATGCTTTTCCGTCATAATAGAAGTCATAGTTTTCAAATGAGATTCTGCCGGCAAAGCCTGTCGAACCCTTAGCAAAAAATCCGAGACTATCAATCCCGTCATCCCATGTCACATCAAAGTAATAATACCTGCCATCATCAAGCATTGCGGCATTCCATACATGGTTACCGTAGTTTGCCTCTCCATTTACGAGGATATTAGGAATTCCCACCGCGTTCATAAGCAGCTGCGCTGTCTTTGCATAGCTTTCACATACAGAATCAGCCTCTCCGTCTCCATCAAGCACACCCTGTATATTATGCGCCGGTGATTCTTCAAGCGGGATCCATGCTTCGATATCCTCCCAGCCATAGTCGGTCGCGGCGCAAATATCATCATGAATCTGTTTTATTGTCATATATCGATCCGGCATTTTCTTTGCATTGGCAAGCATTGTTTTGAAGTTTTTGTCCATGACATCATTCAGCTTGCTTCTTGTGCTGAATTTCACATACTCCGAATCTACAAGCGGTACGAGAATAGCACGACCTTCGTATGTTTCTGCGTATAGCAATTCCGATGAAAGCCAGTAGTATCCCGGATGATCCTGTCGGAATGTATAATATACGAAAATAGCATCATTTACCAAAAGCTCGTCAAATTTCATTTCAAATGCTTCAAAGGAAAGCGAATATACCACATCATCGGGGCCGCCTAAAACGTATCCTATAGCATCGTCCGTGCTTCCGGCAAATGTTATGCTCATGTCTTTAAGCTTGTTGTAGCAGTCCTGCATTGCGGCACCGTTCTCAAGCGTTCCGAGATAATTATATCCGTAATCTGATCCATATTCATAAAACGATGGCAGCGAACCGGCACTCTGCGTTGTCATTTCAGCTCTTTGCGGTGATACCATTACCCGGTCCTGAAGTTCCTCCTCGGTAAGCTTAATAGCCTTATAATCCGAAAAGCCCGTTGGGAGCATTCTTTCGTTTCCTTTATCATCAGCCGGTGCCGCGCATACAGCTATACCGTTTAAGGCAAGCGGCAGCGCAAGCAATAGTCCGAATACTTTTTTATGCATAACTTATCACTCTCCTACGCCATGTGCCCTCTTCGACAACATGACTATCGAATCTCTTTTTATCATCCAATTTATTTCGTAAAATTTTTCTCAAACGGAGCTTCCACCTCAATAACTTTTCCGTTAAGATACCCTATGCCGCAATCCGTATCACGGAATGCAAACTGTATCCTTATGCTCCAGAGCGATTGGCGGAACATACTGCCGTGACCACCGTATTTTGTATCACCGGCAAGCGGATATCCTGCCGCCGAAAACTGCGAACGTATCTGATGGGTGCGCCCTGTGTGCAGTTCTATCTCCACAAGCGAATACCCGTTTTTCTCGGCAAGCACTCTGTAATCCAGTGAAACCGCCTTTGAATCGGCGGAAAATCTTTCCGAGACCGTTGTTACATTATTTTTACGACTGGTATAGCCTTCAAGATGTCCCTCTTTTTCCGGATAACCCTCTACCACAGCCATATAAAACTTCCTAACCTCGCGGCTCCTCAGTTTCTCGTTCATTTCCCGCAACGCTTTCGCATTCTTTGCCGCAATTAAAAGACCGCCTGTATTCCGGTCAAGACGGTTGCACAATGCCGGTTTAAATGTATTTTCAGTTTCCGGATCATACTCGTTATTTTCAAATAAATAACTCTGCACCATATCTACAAGCGTATTTCCGGTATTTTGCCCGTCGGAGTGGACAACGATCCCGACTGCTTTGTTTATAACAATAATGTTCTCATCCTCATAGACAATATCAAGATCCGGCTTTATATACCTGAATTCCTTTTCCGGCTCAAAAAACTCGTCCTTAAAATATAGCCGGAGTATGTCTGCCTCGTCAATAAATACCGCCCCATCCCGTATATGTCTGCCGTTAAGCTTAACGCAGTTTTTACGCAGCCCCTTATAGAGCATGGACTTAGGCAGCCTCGGCATAAGCTTTGCTATAAACTTATCTATCCGCTGTCCCGCATCATTTTCGTTTATTATAAACTCCCGCATATATTTCTCTCCATATGTTACTTTTTATATTATATCATATCAGCAATAGTGTTGTCAACCAAAAAGACTGTCTTAATGACAGTCTTTTCATTATATTTGTATCATAACATATCAAGCGCTGCTATTATTTCATTGTTTGTCACAGACCGCTCCGGTTCGAAACTGCCGCCGTTTAAATCAAACACACCGTTATCCACAAGAATCTGTACAATCCTTGAATTATCGCACTCTGACAAATCAGAAACCGGAGTGTCTTTTCCGTTTGACGCAAAATCGCCGAGCACAAATACCGCTTTTGCAAGCTCCTCGCGCGTTACAGATTTATCGGGATGGAAATATTCCTTGTCTCCGTCCTTTGTCCACAGGACAGCGCCGCTGTATACCGCGGTTTCGATGTAGTCAAAGTCGTTGTCCTGCCATTTCACATCCTCAAATAAGCCAAAGGTATGCCCCTTTGCCGGGGTATCATAATACTTTGACGAACTCGGTATATATATCGGCATATGCTCATGCTTTACGATAAGATTTGCAAAATCTTTACGCGTTGCTTCTTTGTCATTTCTGTATTCATCATAATTATCCATTATATCCGGGCACAAATACCGCGCCATTTCACGTACACCCTTCACATAGCGGAAGGTCGGCGATGAAATCAGCTTTTCGTTTATTGTGTATACGCGTTTATTCTTTACCGCCTTAATAACATCATAGCCGTCTCGCTCCGCTATTGATTCAAGACTCCCTCCCGAATTCATTGCGCCGCGCTGCGAAACGTAAACGTCAATATCATCTGCCTTTTCCAGAACTCTTTCTATGCCATACTCGGCAATCGTGCCGCCCTTCTCAGAGGAAACAGCATCAGACGCGACATTTATGCCGCCTGCCATTGTGATAGCTTGTCCCGCCATTGAATCAGGTGTGGTTGTGCGGATATTTGTTTCGGTTGACTCAAAGAATACCGATTGCTTAGGTTCTGAATCCTTCGTCAGAGCGGTTATTTCCTGAAGCTCAGAATGGAATTTATCAAGCAGTTCACTCGCTTTCTCCTCTGTGCCGGTGAGGGCTGCGAGCTTATTTATATAATCATCAAATTTATCAAGACTGTCAGGGTACAGAGACACAACGCATATCCCCGCATTTAGAAGCGCCTCCACGAAATCCGGAGCTGTTCTTGATATGTGCGGACGAATTATTACAACATCCGGATTTGCCGTTATGATCTTTTCAGGGTCTGCGGAGTAATCATACATATCAAGCTTTGCCGCCTCGGGTGGATAAACTGCGGTATGATAATTACCTATCAACCTATCTTCTGCACCCAATGAATACAGATTTTCCGTATGCGCGCTGTACAATGAAATTATACGCTCGGCAGGCGCGTCAAGCGAAATCTCTTTCCCTGCGTCATCAGTAAAATAAATTGCCGCATTACGGTTTACCTGTTTTTTTGAATTGTTTGCGCACGCTGCAAGCACCGTTATCATAACGACACTTAACAGCGCGCATAAAATACGTTTAGCCCTTATCATTATTCTTCCTCACCATCGCCGTTAATCGCATCCTCGACATGGCTGACAAACAGCTGCTGTATTCCTGCATATTCGCCAAGACCCTTCTTTACGGCTGTAACCTCATAGCCTTCCTTTTTAAGCTCCGTATACCATGAGCCTTCCTCCTCGCCGCATATATCATTTGAAGCATGATCGCCGGCAACTATCATAAACGGAAAAAGCGCGACCTTTGAGACACCGCTATTTTCAAGCTTCGCCTTGACCTCGTCCATGCCCGGATATGCCTCAACTGTGCCTACAAAGGTCTTGCTGTATCCTTCAGCCGCCAAACGGTACGCGAGCGCTGAATATGCAGCGTTCGCAAAATGCTCTGTGCCGTGACCCACAAACACAACCGCAGTGTCTTCCGCTGTCATATCAGGAGTCTCGTCCGCGAGGAGCTTTACTACAGCTTCATAGTCCTCATCAGATGAGAGCGCCGGCTTGCCGTATCTGAGATTTTCAATCTTATCCTCATACGGCGCGCACGCTTCTATCATCTCGTCATACTCATACCCGTTCATGATATGGGTAGGCTGAACGATTACAGTGCCGTATCCGTCTGAAACGAGCCTGTCCATAGCCTCCGTCACGTTGTCTATTTCCTCTCCGTCACGATCCTTGAGCTTATTGATAATTGTCTGGCTCGTGAACGCTCTTCTTACATCATAATCCGGGAACGATGCTTCGATCGCTTTTTCTACTGCACCGATTGTTTTTTCCCTTGTGTCATTGTAGCTTGTTCCGAAGCTTACAACAAGGATCGCCTGCTTTGACACGTCACCCTTGGTTTCTACCGTTGAATTTGCCGTACACGCGCAAACACCCGTTAAAACTGCTCCGGCTAAAGCTGCCGCTAAAATTTTTTTGATTTTCATTATGAAAACCTCCTTATGTCATTTTATATTAATAATGCTAAAGCGGTCATTTTGTATTTCCGTTTTCACATTAAAAATATCGCTGAAAAATTGTTCTGTCAGAAGCCTCTCGGGCTTGTCGTTATACATCAGGCTTCCGTTTTTCATTGCGAGTATTCTGTCACTGTCTCTGAATGCCGTTTCGATATCATGACGAATATATATAACGCTCATGCCTGTATCATGAATAAACTGCTTTAAGAGAGTAATCATTTTAAGACGTATGGATATATCAAAGCCCGACATCGCCTCGTCAAGCAGCAGAAGCTTCGGTTTCTGCACCAATGCCCGCGCAAGCAGTACACGCCCTGCCTCGCCGCCTGAAAGCTCGGTTATGAGCTTATCCTTAAACTGTAGTGTATCGGTTTTGTCCATAATTTCATATATGAATTCAACATCCTCGTTATCTGGCTTCGGCTTGTGCGGATACAATCCCATTTCCGCTACCTCATAGCAGGTGAACGGAAACGCGCAGCTTGTGCTTTGGTATATGCACGCAATTTCCCGCGCCCGCTCCTTTTGCGGCATGGAATGTATGTCTTTGCCGTTATAGAGTACCGCTCCGCTCTGCGGTTTTGCCGCTCCGCTTAAAAGCTTAAGCAGTGTGGATTTACCGCTACCGTTTGCGCCGAGCACCGACACAAGCTCGCCCGCCTTGATCTGAAACGAAAGCCCGTTTATAAACGGTTCCTTTGTGTATGAAAATGTAATGTTATTTACTTCAAGCATATTAATCACCGTTTTTTCAAAAATACGTATATAAAGAACGGTCCGCCTATCAGTGTTGTAAGCACGCCGACCGGTATTTCGCCCGACGGCATCAAGCGGGTTACGTTATCCGCAAGCGTTAAGAGCACCGCGCCTGTGACGCACGACGCATACAGGAGAACTCTGTTTTTTGCGGTTAATCTCATTCTTAAAAGATGCGGGATAACAAGTCCCACAAATCCTATCACGCCGCTCGTCGATACACATACGGCTGTAATGAGCGCGCCGAGAACAAGAAATATAAGCCTAGTTCTTGACGTGTTAATGCCTAACGACTCCGCGTTCTGATCCCCAAGCGCCATTATATCAAGCCGCCGCGCAATCATTCCGGCAATTATTACAGCCGAAATCACCACCGGCGCGAGAATATAAACATCCGACCATGTCGATGCCGTAAGGCTGCCCATTATCCAGAACACAATTGCGCCGACATTCTCTCCCGACATCAGCTTAAGCATACTCACACCCGACGAAAGCACAGCGCTTACTATTATTCCGCCGATAATGAGATTAGAGCTTTCAAAGGATGAGCCTCGCTTTGAGATCGCAATGACCGCTGCGAGCGTCACAAGCGATGCTGTAAGCGCGAACAGCGTTATCGGCATATACAACCCCGACACGATATTTATATATATTGCAAGAGCCGCGCCGAATGACGCGCCTGTTGATATTCCGAGCGTGTACGGGTCTGCCAGCGGATTTTGCAGTATACCCTGAAAAATCACGCCCGCCGCCGCAAGACCGCAGCCGACAAGCATTCCGCATAAAAGCCGCGGCAGACGTATATTCCACACGACCGCCGTTACATTATCCGCTATCCCCTCCGCGCTGCCGCCCGTGAGTTTTGCCGCAATCACACAAATCGTGTCCTTTGGATTTATTTTCATTGCGCCGCTGTTTATGCCGAAAAGCATCACCGCACATGCCGCGGCAATCATTATTATATAGAATAGTATGTATTTTCGTTTCATCTTTTGATCTTATATAATAATGCGTTGCAGATTGCCGCAGCAACATTGCTGCCGCCCTTTCGCCCCTGTGCGACTATGTACGGAACGCCGCTTTGCATTATTAACTCCTTTGCCTCAACCACGTTTACAAATCCTACGGGAACGCCTATTATAAGCTTTGGCTTTATCTTTCGACGTTTTATCATTTCATCAAGTCTCATCAAAGCTGTCGGTGCATTTCCTACCGCAAAAATAAGTTCATGCTTTAACGTGCATGCCTTTTCTATCGAGACAGCAGCTCTTGTAACGCCCCTCGCCTTTGCCTGTCCTGCCACATCCGGGTCCGCCATAAAGCAGTGTACATCTCCTCCAAGGCTTCGCACAAGCCTTTTATTTATGCCTGAAAATGCCATGTTTGTATCGGTAACGATATGCGCGCCGTTTTTTATCGCCTCTATCCCTGCCGCAACAGCACCATCGGAAAATTTCAGATTTTCTACATAATCAAAATCCGCTGTCGTATGAATAACGCGCATAAGAACATCACGGTTTTCCGGCGGTATTTTTATCCCTCGAAGCTCTTCCGAAATTATTTCCATACTGCGCTTTTCAATTTCCATAGGTTTTAAATATTCCATTTTTCAATCCTTCTTTAACATCGTTTTAAGTTCTGCTAAACTGTATCCGCCACGCCCTGTGTCGGGACGCTCTATCATAACAACCGTCATTCCGAGAGCCTTTGCCGCACTTAGTTTCTCTGAAGTTCCGCCCGCAGTTCCGCTGTCCTTTGTGACGAGATATCCCGAGCTTTTAAAGTCTTTTAAATTATCCTCATATGAATACGGCGGCATTTTATACATTATACAATCTATTGCCATGCCCGCGCATTTTTCACGAACTGCCGCCGTATCAAGCACACGCGCCGTTACCCTGTCACCTACAGGTTCAAACGCCGCAAGCTCCTTACTGCCGGTCGTCACGAAAATCCTGCCGCTTGTATTTTTTAAATACTCCGCCGCCGCTCCCGCATCCAATACCGAAATACAGCCCTCATACTCTGTTTCCTCACGCGCAAGCCTTAAATATTTAATATTTGCTTTTTCACATGCCGCCCTTATGTTACGTGTCGCCTCTGCCGCATATGGATGAGTTGCGTCAATCACAACATCATAGCTCAAAACCGCTACAGCCATTTCAGCTGCATTGAGCCTTCCGACATGAACCGTTATTCCGCTCATAAGCGACGCGCCGTATTCAGTCGCGACATAAACCGATACATCATGACCATTTGCGGCAAGAAACCCGCAAAGCTCTCTGCCGTCGCTCGTTCCCGAAAATACCGCTATTTTCATATGTCTCTGTAACCCCTTTGCGTTACTATTTTACCATTTATAATCTTCGTTCTGCTGCTGCCTATAAACACGGTTGTAAACATATTTGTCCGCGCGTCTTTAAGCTCGCCCAGCGTGCATATCGTGTAATTTTCACCGTCCCGACCTATATTTTCAACGTAGGCGCAGGGCGTGTCGGGCGATCTGTATTGAAGTATGTAACCGCACGCCTTTGCAAGATAATCGGCACGCTTTTTGCTTGACGGATTGTATATGCATATCGAAAAATCAGCTGCCGCCGCCGATCTAATCCGCTTTTCTATTACCTCCCACGGAGTGAGCAGATCGGACAGGCTTATCACCGCAAAATCGTGTGTGAGCGGCGCTCCTACCACCGCCGCCCCGCTGCATGCCGCGGTTACGCCGGGTATTACTTCTATCTCCACATTTGGATGATCTTTGCACACCTCATATATAAGTCCTGCCATGCCGTAAACGCCCGTGTCACCGCTCGATACCATCGCAACCGTTTTTCCGCTTAATGCGTATTGAAGTGCTTTACGGCAACGCTCGACTTCCTTTGTCATCGCCGATGAAAATATCTCCTTACCTTTCAGCATATCTGAAATAAGGTTTATATAATAAGTATATCCTGTAACAACCTCGGCATTCTTGATGGCGCGGACTGCTCGTATTGTCATATCATCTTTTCCGCCTGGCCCCAGCCCCACAACATAAATTTTCAAAAGCTTACACTCCAATCCTTTACGGCAGCAGCAATTGTAACTCCGTCGCCTTTTGTTTTGTGTATCACAATCATTCCTCCCGATGCCGCCGCTGCTCTTTCGCACACGTTATCGGTGCCTGTAGTTTTTTTTACAAATTCTGATACTTCAAATTCACCCGGTACACGGTTCAGCTCCTCTGTTGTATATAATTTCAAACCAGTGTCAAGTTTTTCTGCTAACGCGCGTATTGATTTTTCATTTTTCTTTATATCTATAGTTGCCACCGAATCAACAGCTTTTTCATTTATACCAAGACCCGAAAAAAGCTCTATAAGCGCGTTTTCATCGGCATCCCTTCTGCTTCCCGCGCCAATAACATACCGCTTCGGTATAAGGTTTAATGTATGAAGGAACGGCTTTTTTACCTCGTCCGAAATACAGATGCCGCATTCATGATCCGTACCCTGCTCTATTCCTTCCGGTATTCTGCCGCTGATTTTAAAATCGCTCACAAGCCCGACTGTTTCACCACCAAGCAGCGCGCCGGAAATATGCTTTATTTCATCAATATTATCTATCGCATAGCCGCTGTTTACCGCCCATGTATCAACCGCAAAAACACCGTTTATATCCGTTGCTGTCGTTATAACTGCGCACGAACCAAGCTTATCTGCAAGCTCTTCTGCAAACGCGTTTGCGCCGCCTATGTGACCCGATAAAAGCGGAATAACAAACCGCGCCGCCTCATCAATACATATAACAGCCGGATCGGTATCCTTTTTTCCAACATACGGCGCGATTGCTCTTACGGCGATCCCCACAGCGCCGATAAATATCACAGCATCGCTTGCGGCAAATGCCTTCCCTGTCCACTCACCGAGATAACACCCTTTCGGATTAAAGGTTTTTCCGTTTGCTTCGACCTGCTCATTACGAATGAGTTGCTCTATTTTTTTATTTAATTCATCACCTTTTGCGGTGAAGGATATAATTGATACTTTCATTCTTTTCCTTTTCTGAATTCATGCGAGAATCCGGGGTCATATAGCTTCGATCTGTCATAGCTGCCTTCTAAAAATCCGCCTACGGTAATAAGCGCGATTTTTGTGATTCCATGCTCCGCCGCTGCATCCGCAAGCTCTGCCACGCATGTTCTTATAACCTTTTCATCCTCATGTGTTGCCTTATATACAATAGCCGCAGGCGTTTGGGGCGCATAGCCTCCGTCAATAAGCCGCTTTGACAGCTCTTTCAGCATCCCGGCAGAGAGGAATATAACCATTGTCGCGCCATGCGCCGCAAAGCTTTCTATGCTTTCCTTCTCCGGCACAGGTGTACGTCCTGCCATGCGTGTTATGATAACACTCTGGCTCACGCCCGGCAGCGTATATTCCGCCTTTAGCGCGGCTGCTGCGCCGAACATTGAGCTTACCCCCGGGCATACATCATACTTGATCCCTAGCCGGTCAAGCGCATCCATCTGCTCGCGTATCGCTCCGTAAACCGCAGGATCGCCTGTGTGCAGCCTTACAACCGATTTGTCACGGTTGCGCTCCATCACCGAAATAACCTCTTCAAGCGTCATTTTTGCGCTGTCATATATTTCGCAATCCTGACTTGCATATCCTAAAAGCTCCTTATTTACCAAAGACCCGGCATATATGATCACATCCGCCGCCTCCAGCAGCTTCATTCCCCTCACGGTTATGAGATCCGCCGCGCCCGGTCCGGCTCCGACAAAATTAACCATAGCATTAACTCCTTACTTGACAATTATAATAGAAAAATAACTCGACTTATCATCTACATCATCAAGATTTTTGTAAATACGCTCATTCTCCATGCCGCAGCATTCCACCATGACCGCGTTTTGCGCAAGCCCCTTTTCCTTTATCACGTCACGAACCGCGCCAATTTTACGGCTTGCCTTCATGAGCACCTTTGTGCCGTGCATATCAAGCATTGCTTCTGTTTGGTCATAGCTTGCCGGCAGAATTATAAGCGGCTCATCGCGCTCGCACAGCGCCATATTAAGCCGAGCTGCCGCCGCGGAGAACGATGTTATCCCCGGCACAAGCTCCGTCTCATACCCCCGCGCCTGTAGTATTCTGTTGATCTGCATATATGTGGAGTATATCGTGACATCACCGAGCGTTATAAACGCAATGTCTTTTCCCTCCGTTAAATGGCTCTCAATACTATCGGCAATTGCGGAGTAGTTCTTTTCAAGCTCGTCAAAATCCTTAGTCATCGGCATAAAAAATTCGATTATTTTCTTATCCCTGACATGCTCTTCGATTATTTCATATGCCGTTCTCGCGCCGTTCTTCATGAGCGGCACCGCTATTATATCCGCCTCGCGCAGCACACGCAGTGCCTTTAGCGTTAACAGCTCCTTATCACCCGGACCTACTCCTACGCCATACAGCTTACCATTTTTCATGTGTCATATCCTTTCATACATAAAGAAAAAAACTGTTCCCGAAAGAACAGCTTTTGCACCCAAACAAAACGCTGACGCATACAGCGTCTACGTCTCTTTGCGATTCGCCCGTTCTCGCAGGTTATTACGCAGACCTCATGCGCCTGTATCCGGACTTATACATCAACACCTATACGCGCCTTCCCGGGAGGGCATACATGAGCGTAAAAATTTTATACACTCTACTCCCAGTGGCATATTGCGTACAGATTCCGTAAATACCGTAGCGGAACTGTGCCGGATTCTCACCGGACTTCCCGGGGATAACAATCCCCACGCATGAAATCATCTGTATTCATTTTTATTATACTAGTTTATCATATCAAGCACCACTGCCGCGCCGTCCTCCTCATTTGACAGCGTAATCATATCCGCGGCAGCCTTTGCGGCCTCGTCGGCATTTGCCATTGCGATTCCTACTCCGGCCTTTTTCAGCATATCCGAATCATTCTCGCTGTCGCCGATTGCGGCTGTAGCCTCGGGAGCTATACCCAAGAGCTTCGCAATTTTGAGAAGCGCGTAACCCTTGCCTGATTTTCTGTGGTTTATATCTATATTCATATCGCCGCCGTAAACGCAGCCTACATCGTATTTTTTCACGATTTCAATAATATTTTCCTGCGCCGCCTTATCCTCGGGTCTGAACGCAAGTGTTATGACGCGAACCGGCTTATTGCATTCCATTACGAATTCCGGCAGACTGTCTACCATTATCCTGGTGGTTTTAAAATACTCAATTGCATGATGGGGCAGTCCCATCTCTATCGTTTTTTCAAATCCTCTGTTCTCCATATATCCGCAGCCGTCGAGATATGCCGCGGTGATTACAGAATTTCTGTCAAATTCCGATATTATTGCCGATGCCGTGTCGCACGGAACGGCGCGCTCGTAAACGAGACTGCCGTCAGTTTTGTACACCGCCGCGCCGTTGCTGGTTATGAGATAATTAACGCCCGGCATCGCTTTGAGCTCATCAGGTATTCCGTTAAAAGCTCTCCCCGTTGCCGGTACAAGCTCAATCCCCCTGTCCGCCGCAGCATGAAGAGCATCGCGGACGCGCGGTGAAATCGTCTTATCGTCTTTGAACACCGTTCCGTCAAGATCAAACGCTATAATTTTGATATGTTTAAGTTTATCACTATTCATTCTCATAATCGGATAGGACTGCCCATTTGAGCAGTCCGAAAAATCATGCCATTCTTATTGTTTTAATGACCTGCGGTACTATCGGCTGATCTCTGAAATCAGTCTGGGTCTCGGCAATTTTATCGACTACATCCATACCCTCTGTTACCTTGCCGAACGCCGCATACTGACCATCAAGATGCGGAGCATCCTTATGCATGATGAAGAACTGGCTTGACGCGCTGTTGGGGAACATTGTTCTTGCCATTGAAAGAACGCCGCGCGTATGCTTCAGATCGTTCTTGACTCCATTCGCGTCAAACTCGCCCTTTATAGAATCCGCCTTCTTCTGCGCTCCCGTCGCGTCCATGCCGCCGCCCTGGATCATAAATCCTGCGATTACTCTGTGGAATACAAGACCCGCAAAGAAGTCCTCTTCTATAAGCTTCTTGAAATTTTCAACCGTTATCGGCGCTGTCTCCGGATATAATTCGGCTTTGATTATCCCGCCGTCCTGCATTTCTATTTCTATATTCATGTTTAAATTCTCCTTTTATTCCTCTGTCTCCTGAACCTCTGCTTCGGCTTCCTCGCCCTCGACATCCTCTGATTCTTCCTTATACCGCTCCGTAAGCGCAGCGCTTACGACCTTTACATCGTCCGCCACCTTAACAAGCCTTACACCCTGCGTGTGACGTCCGAACTTGCTTATTTCGTCGGTGTGCATTCTTATCACAACGCCCTCTGATGTTATGAGCATAAGATCACTGTCCTCCGGCGCCGATATAAGTCCTGCCATTTTTCCGGTCTTTTCGCTAAGCTTATAGGTGAATATACCCTTTCCGGCTCTTGACTGGGGTCTGTATTCCTCAAGCTCGGTGCGCTTGCCGTAGCCGTTTTCGGTTACCGCAAGAATTGTTTCCTTCGGATCCGCAATAACAGCCGAAACGACCTCGTCGCCCTTTCTCAGGTCAATCGCCTTAACGCCGCGTGTCGTTCTTCCCATAACTCTGCCCTCACGCTCGGCAAAGCGTATCGACATACCGTCCTTTGTAGCAACAATAATATCCTTCTCACCGTCTGTAAGATTAACGCTTATCAGCTCATCACCCTCAACAAGCTCAATCGCTCTTAAGCCGCTCTGACGTATTCTCGAATAGTCCATAATATCAGAACGCTTTATAAGTCCGCCGCGCGTTACAAATGTGAGATAATCACCGTTGTTAAACTCGCGAACCGGAATCATCGCGCTGATCTTTTCATCATTTTCAAGCGGGAGAAGGTTTATGATCGCCATGCCCTTAGCAGTTCTGCCCGCCTCCGGGATCTGGTATCCCTTGAGCCTGTACACAATTCCGCGAGTGGTAAAGAACAGGATATGATCGTGCGTTGACGCTGTGAATATGCGCTCCACAAAGTCCTCTTCGCGCGTTGTTACGCCGGTTATACCTCTTCCGCCTCTGCGCTGCGACTTATATGTGTCAACAGGAACTCGCTTTGCATAACCTTTATGGGTGAGAGTGAATATGCATTCCTCTTCCTCGATCAGATCCTCGTCCTCAAGATCGCTGTAGTCCATAGCGATCTCTGTACGGCGTGAATCGCCGTATTTATTCTTCATCTGTATAAGATCTTCCTTTATGATCGCGCAGACCTTCGATTCATCTGCAAGAATAGCTTCATATTCGGCAATCTTTGCAATAACCGCTTCATATTCCTCCTCGATCTTTTCACGCTCCATGCCCGATAAACGTCCGAGCTGCATTCTCACGATCGCGGTTGCCTGAACATCATCAAGCGCAAAACGCTCACAAAGATTTGCTTTTGCGTCCTCAACCGATTTTGAGGAACGGATTATACGTATAACCTCATCGATATTATCTATAACGATCTTGTAGCCTTCCAAGAGATGCGCTCTCTCGCGCGCCTTGTTCAAATCAAATTTTGTGCGGCGGATTATTACATCCTCCTGATGCGCGATATAATAATCTATCATCTGGCGGAGATTTAAAATCTTCGGAACCTTGTCAACAAGCGCGAGCAAAATTATACCAAACGAATCCTGCATCTGTGTCTGCTTGTACAAATTATTAAGAACAACGTTCGCGTTCGCGTCGCGCTTAAGATCGATTACAAGTCGTATTTCCTCTGTTGACTCATCTCGCGTTCCTGCTATGCCGTCAATCTTTCCGTCGCGTACAAGCTCATTTATATGCTTATCCATCTGCGCCTTATTTACCTTGTACGGGATCTCCGTTACAACGATACGCTGCCTGCCGTTATCAAGCTCCTCGATCTCAGCCTTGGCGCGGAGAATGATCTTGCCGCGTCCTGTAGTGTAAGCCTGCCCTACACCGCGCTTGCCCATAATTATGCCGCCTGTGGGGAAGTCCGGTCCTGGGATATAATTCATAAGCTCATCAACTGTGATCATCGGATCATCGATCGTTGCTATGATCGCGTCTATACACTCCGTCAGATTATGCGGCGGTATATTTGTCGCCATACCGACAGCAATACCGTTTGAGCCGTTCACAAGCAGGTTCGGGAATCTGGACGGAAGAACATCCGGCTCCTTGAGCTTATCATCAAAGTTCGGTACAAAATCAACGGTGTCCTTTTCAATATCGGTAAGCATCGATGCCGATATTTTAGACATCTTCGCCTCTGTGTAACGATATGCAGCCGGCGGATCGCCGTCAATCGAACCAAAGTTACCCTTTGGCTGCACAAGCGGATATCTTAGCGAGAAGTCCTGTCCCAATCGTACCATCGCATCATAAACGGATGCGTCACCGTGCGGATGATATTTACCGAGAACGTCTCCGACAGTCGTTGCCGACTTACGGAAATCAGCCTCGTACAAGAGTCCTCCCTCGTACATATCGTAAAGAATACGTCTGTGCACAGGCTTCAGACCATCTCGTACATCGGGAAGCGCGCGGCTTACGATAACGCTCATGGCATAATCTATATATGCCTTTTTCATCTCATTGTTAAGATCCACTCCGACAATCTTCTGGTTTTCGATAACCGACATATCAAGAGCTAATTCCTTTGACTTTTTAGCCATACTTTCCTCCTTGAGTTCCTGAATTTGAACTCTCTGCAATTAAACCTTATATACTAATCATTATATCATAAATCAGCAAAAATTGCAAGCAAATACCAATAAAAAAACCGCTCATAGAGCGGTTTTTTATTGCGATTTTAGCCAAACTTATTGTACGGGTTCGGGTGTTACTAACTCATTCTCTGTATAAGCGTCAATAACAGCCTGGTTTCTCTTTACCTCTATACCGTTCTTCTTGCAAAGAACCTTGTATACAAGATCAGACTTGTTATCTTCTACCCAAGTCACGAAATCAGTCTCAGTGCCGTCAAGCGGAAGTCTTTGGATTACATGATAGCCATAGCTTGTCTTTGCAATACCAAATTCACCCGGCTGAAGCTCCTTAACGCATGCCTCAAACTCCGGAACCATAGCTCCGTCTGTAAATACATAACCGTCAGGATTCTGAGCCATGCCCGGATCAGTATTATACTTTTTGATCATTTCATCAAAATTCTCGCCCTTCTTTGCCTTTTCAAGAACAAGATTTGCAAGCTCTTCACCGGTCTTGCCGTCTTCCTCTGTTACAACCTCTGATTCCGGATCTGCTGCCGCATCTTCACCCTCTGACGGTTCGGTTATAAGTATGTGCTTTGCGCGATAGTAATCACTCTTTAATACCTCACCCATTTCAGTAGTTGTTGCAGTTATATCTTCGTCCTCTCCTGCCATCTTCTCTTGCAGCTTGTTCGCATAGACAGAAGCAGTAGCATAATCTTTAATGAAATCAATGCTTGATCCTGCGCTTTCAAGATACTTCTTGTACTCCGAAAGTGTCTGCCCGCCTCTTGTAGCTAAGCTTGCCTTCTGCATGATGATGTTATCCTTATCCTCATCTGTCAGCTCAATATTCATCTTCTTTGCAAGAGCTTCGCGCTCGAATACATCTTCGATTCCCTCTAAAGCTGTTTTCTTTGCAGTATCAAAATCATAGTAGCCCATATATGACTGTATAAATACCGACGCATCGGCCATTGTAATCTTATGGTCGCCAACTTCTATCGCAACATCACCTGATGCCTTCTTTGCTGCCTTATTAGTACCGCAGCCTGCGGATGACAGCATAACAGCACCTGCTGTCAATAATGCAAATAAACCTGTTTTTTTCATTTTCATGTTCCTTCCTTTATTGTTAAAATAAATTTACATTCCCTATTATACATCATTTATTTCAATTTTGCAACTCTTTTATGAAAATTAATAAGTTATTAATAAATTCAAGCACATTTTTATCTTTTTCAGTCATTGTTATTCGTATTGACGGTTTCTCCTCAGAGAGAAGCTTGACTCTGCCGGGACATTTATTATCCAGTCCGAATATAACCTCAGGTGTGAGCTTTTCCGGAACAAAGGTCATTGTTACCACGCGCAGCTTCTCTGTTATCTCCGTTATTCCGACCTCGCGTGCCGGAATCTTTGCCACCGCGACGGCGATTATATTCATAACAGGCTTGGGCGGTTCACCGTAACGGTCGATAAGCTCATCCTGGATCTCAAACTGATCTTCCTCAGTTTCAATCGCCGCTATCTTTTTATACATATCGATACGCTGGTTTGATGACGGGATATACGTTTCAGGTATATAAGCGTTTACGCTTATATCAAATGACACATCAGTTACCGTGCTGCTCGTTATTCCTCTCGCCTCATCAATACTTTCCCGCAGGATTTTGCAGTACATATCATAGCCGACATTATCCATATGCCCGTGCTGTTCCGCTCCGAGCAGATTTCCCGCGCCTCGTATTTCCAGATCGCGCATAGCTATTTTAAAGCCCGAACCGAACTCGGTAAATTCACGAATTGCGCTCAGCCTCTTCTGAGACACTTCTGAGAGTATCTTATCGCGCTGATATGTCAGATACGCGTATGCCGCGCGGTTTGACCGTCCAACACGTCCGCGAAGCTGGTATAGCTGAGCGAGCCCCATTCTGTCAGCATTTTCGATTATCATTGTATTAGCATTCGGGATATCAAGCCCCGTTTCGATAATCGTTGTACACACAAGCACCTGCGTTGTGCCGTTTACCATGTCGTACATTATATCCTCAAGCTGACCCTCGTTCATCTTTCCGTGCCCCACTGCGACGTTTATATCAGGAAAATGCTCTTCTATCCATGCCGCCTTATGATAAATACCCTGAACGCGGTTATACAGATAAAACACCTGACCGCCTCTTGCAATCTCACGGCGAATCGCGTCAAGTATAACCATCTCATTAAACTCAAGCACATATGTCTGCACCGGGTACCTGTTTTCCGGCGGCTCTCCCAGAACACTCATATCACGAACCGATGTCATAGCCATATGCAGTGTTCGCGGTATCGGAGTTGCGGTCATCGTCAGAACGTCAACATTCGTTTTAAGCTCCTTTAACCGCTCCTTATGGGCAACACCAAAGCGCTGCTCTTCATCTATAATAAGCAATCCCAGATCCTTGAACTGTATATCCTTTGACAGCAACCTGTGCGTTCCTACAACAACATCAACTCTGCCATCCTTCAGCTTCTTTATGATCTCCTTCTGCTGCTTCGCAGTTCTGAATCTTGAAAGCATCTCAACCGTGATAGGGAAATCCGACATACGATTTAAAAAGGTCTCATAATGCTGCATGGCAAGAACTGTTGTCGGGCACAAATACGCAACCTGCTTACTGTCACATACCGCCTTGAACGCGGCGCGCAGCGCAACCTCTGTTTTACCAAAACCCACATCGCCGCAGAGCAGCCTATCCATGGGCTGCGGCTTTTCCATATCAGCCTTGACCTCCTCGATTGAGCGCAGCTGATCCTCGGTTTCGCTGTACCCGAAATTATCCTCAAAATCACGCTGCCACGGTGTGTCCTCGCTAAAGGCGTGACCCTTTGCCGTTTCACGCTCGGCATAGAGCTTGATAAGTCCCTTTGCAAGCTCATCAGTTGAAGCCTTGACCCTTGCCTTTGTTTTTGTCCACTCCTGTGTTCCGAGCTTATTGAGCTTTACGACCTTATCATCACTTTTGCCACTGTATTTATACAGCATATTAAGCTGATCCACAGGAACATAAAGAACGTCTGTTCCTTTATATTTTATTTTAAGATAATCCTTTGCGATCCCGTCAACAACAATTTTTTGTGTTCCCGCGTATTCACCCACGCCGTGCGCGGAATGAACCACATAATCGCCCGGGTTTATATCATTATACGACTTGATCCTGTTCTCGTTCTTCTCGCGTCGTCTATCTCTTGAACGCCTCGATTCAAAAATCTCGCGCTCTGAAACGAGAGCAAATTTAATTTCCGGATACTCGTATCCGCTTCCGCCGCTTCCGCGGATTATTACAATTTCGCCCTTCTCAAAGCTTCCGTCCTCAGATATTCGAGCTTTTATATTGCGCTCATTGAACACGCCGCACAGATTTTCAGCACGACCCCTTGTCGCGGCAAGCACAACCACCGTATATCCGTCGCTTTGCCATTTCTTGAGATCCTCGTACAGATATTCGATCTTACCATGAAATGATATGGTCGTTTTAGTAACCATCATTTCAAGATGTTTAAAGCGGAAATCATTTTTCGTATGCGACAGCATTTCAAGCGCGATGAGCCGCATACCGGCGAGCTCTGATATGATCTCTGTTCCGGATCGATATAGCGCGGTCTTTGCGTTGCCTATTATCTGCTTCATTTTAAGCTCGGTAATAATCTCGCCGGTCTCCCACTCAAAGGTTTTTATCCGCTCTGAGATACGCTTGGGATCAATTATAAACACTGCGTCATCGGCTTTAAAATAATCAAGCAGCGACGGGATCCTGCCGTAGATCATCGAAATATATTTATCTACTGACGGGAAATGGTAGCGCTCATTAAAAGCTTCAACATCCGCGTTCAGATTCTTAATGTATTCCGTCATGTCAGCCTTGCTGCGCTCCGCCGACTTTATCCGCCTCTTTAATTCGAGCACGATTTCCTCTCGCCGCTTTGCCGTATACAGTACCTCGGTAACAGGTATTATCCTGACTGATTCTATGTTTTCAACAGCTCTCTGGCTCTCAACGTCAAAGCTTCTTATTGAGTCGATCTCATCATCCCAAAGCTCAATTCGCACAGGCGTATCGCAGTTCGGCGAAAAAACATCTATTATTCCGCCGCGGATCGAAAACTGACCCGGACCCTCTATCATATCCTCGCGCACATAGCCCATAGCGGTGAGCTTATCGGCAAGAGATGATATGTCGTACACCCCGCCTGTTTCAAACACGATCATGCTGCTTTTGAACCGTTCATACTCGGCGGTATATGTCATGAGCGCGTCAACCGACGCCGTTACTACTACGTTTTTATTCCTGATTATTCTATCCAGCACAGAAAGCCTCGCATTATAATTTGCGCGGCCTGTAGTTTCAATATTATAAAATATATATTCCTTTGACGGAAAAACAGCGACATTCTCAGAATAAAGCCGCAAATCATCCGCAAGCGCCCGCGCCTCCATATCCGAATATGTCACCACAA
>JAFLUC010000100.1 GCA_022509005.1 Oscillospiraceae bacterium
ACGCCGCACGGCATTGTCTGCCCTCTTCATCGCGTTACCGATGATTTTTATTGGCTTTTCAAATGGATTTTCATGAGACGCAGTATTATTCATACTCTTTGGCGCGGCGGTGCTTTTGCTTGATGTTCCGAATGAATTTTTGCCTTGCATCGCATTACCCGTAATTTTCGGCGCGGTAACACTTTTGCTTGTGTTTTCAAACGTATTTTTTACGAGACGCGCGGTATTACCCACACTCGCAGTCATGGCAGCCGCAGCAGCGCCTGCCATAGACTTTGCACCCTCTGCAATTCCTTGTTTTGTTTTATCAATTATTTTCATTTATCATTCCCTTTCTTTTTAATTGCATTTATATTTTGTGCTGATCATATCACATAATGGGTGCGAGTTATTAACAACTTATAAAAGAGCAAAAGAACTGACCCGGTTTTACACCAAGTCAGTTCTTCTTTCCTGATCATGTATTATTTACTGTAATATTATCCGACGTCTTCACCACCAATTCTTCATTCCCGTACTTTCATGCGGCATGCGGCTTGTGAGCCACTGCTTGTACTGCGAAAGCTTTGTGTCGAACCGGTTTATGTATAAGCTGTATGTCTGCATATCCTTTTGGAATAATGCTATCTTCGCAAGTATATAATCTATATACATGGTGTCATAAGGGCTGCCGCATACGGTTTTATCGGTTATTGCCCTTGTGACGGTCGCCTCTGCTTTGTCGTCAAGAGGTTCGGGTATATCGGACACATTAAGTATCCATGCCCTTTCATTATCGGGGTCATATTCCGTTTTCATGAGGTGTATGTTTTCGTATACCTTATCATCCGTTTTGATTACGAGCGAGTCGCCCGGAATAAACTCGCAGTCATTTAAAACTATCGTGCCCGCCTGCCGGTCGACCTTTATCTCGCCGCTGTATTTCGGCATTCGTATCGGAACATACGGCTCCTCATATACCACCTTGACCACGTCAGTGTAACAGCCGTCCTTATAGTGGAAATGCAACCAATGCGGTAAGGTAAGTCGCCGGTCGTATGTTTTATATGCCACTTTCGGTATCTCCGCTGCGCCCATATACACCTTTACTATATTTTCAAACCGCACGCCCTCGGGCAGAAGCACGCTTCTGTCCTCCGCGACCGGAAGCGTCCGCTCGCGGTATATTATCCTGTCCTCGACAGACAGCATTGCCGATACCTCGTCACACCATGCAAGCATTTCCCGCCTGCTGTATTCGTTCGGGTTATATGCCCGCGCCTGCTCTATTACTTCATTTATGTACATATAGATCTCCTTCTCTTTTTATTTATTTTCTGATACCTCCGGCAGTAATACTACGCCTGTCTGTTTTCCGTCGGCTTCGGGAGGCTTTGCGTCGCCATAATATTTCAACAGATCCTCCGCCGCTTTTAAGCTTTCGCGGACATTTGTTTGTTCATCGCCGCGCATTATGCTCGTGAGCGTTGCCAATACCTCTTCTAATGGCGCAACTTTCTTTTTCACATTCCCGCCTCCTGATATAACAGATTCTTCCGTGAAGTGAGCCGCTTGGGAAATTCCCTGTAAAATTTCGCCCTGTATCTGTAAAGGTTGTTCGGACGAATAAGATATTCTTCAAATATGTAATTGTGATCTATATACAGATCCGTGAGAAACCTGTATAATCCCTCCGCGTCAGCGCCGGCAACTCTGCGGCACAGCGATTTTATAGTTCGGTTCTGTAGTTCGGTTCTTTGCGGATTTGTCAATATCCCATGTATGATATGGCACCACGCTTCACTCACACCCGAATCCTGCATATTCTTTGAATATCTGAAATGCCGCCTTTTATTCAATAATCATCACCCTCACTTTCTACGATTATTCCAGCCCTTTTCAAATTCCTCGTCCGTCTTGAAAAACGGGCAGTCCTTACACAGATTTTTAAGATCGTCCGCATTATAGAAATCCTTCAATGCAAGGCATTGCATTCGCCGTCTGCGCTGCTGCAGGAAATGGCAGTCAGTATATCTGCCGCACTCATCTTTTCTCATTTTATCCTCTCCTTTCGCGTTAGCCATACGCACTCATAAATTGCTTCTCTATCTCACTTATTCCTTCTGTGGAACTCATGTGAGAGCTTTCGGTCTGACTTACGTTCTGATTTACATTCCGGTGATCTGTTTTCAGCTCATAGAAGCTTTGCCAGTTCCTGAGAATGCTTTGTTCAACGATTTTACACATGGTATCGGCATCATCTCCGCCGAGCCTTTGCAAAAGCTCGATACTGTTCTCCAGAGCATAGGCGGTTAAAGGCTTGTTCATGCTTTTCCTGTGCGCGATAAAGCCCTTTAAAGCCGATAAGACCCTGCTGTCCGTTACGGTCTTAAGAACGTCATTAATAGTTTTTTTTGCCGTGGCTTGCGCGGTCGTGCCTTTACACTTATCTTTATCTGCATCTTTATCTGTGTCTTTATCTTTATCTAATAAAAGACTTACGGAATTACTTACATTCTCCTTACGCTTTTCCGTCTGCCCGGCTGACGCTTCGCTAACATTTTCATCACGGTACAGCTTCGGGATCATATACATTTTCATTTTATATTGTATCAGACCTTTACTTATAAGCCCGTCACGATACCGCTTCAATTTCGTGTCATTATTGATATTTGATAAAAATTTCACTGTTCCGTTCGGAATTGCCGCATGTTCCTCCCAATGCTGCTGATTCATGCAATGCAGTAATGTCATATAAAGCCGGTACTCCCCATCGGGAAGTATGCCGTTGTTGAATTGCCATGACATCAGTGCGTTTATCTGGCTGAGATATTTCACGTTAATACCCCATCTCGGCACAGTTGATGCAGTAACCTCCGCTGCTCTCCTCGTCCTCGCGTATGATCCGGTCGCAGCATCGGCACCGGTTGGGGCTGTCATCGCCATACGGATCATCGCCGCCTGTTATGTAATCATCCATCATACCGTACAGGTATGGGCTGTTTAATGAATATATCATATATTTCACTCTCCTTTCGAGCACTATTTGTGCTCTATTTCATATTGTACACTATTTGTGCTCATTTGTCAATATTTTACTTGCCAAAAATATACACAAATTGATCGTGCACTTTTTGTGCACAATTTCCCTTGTTTTTAGTGCACAAATAGTGTATAATCGTAAATAAATCAGGTATCAAAAGAAGGGGTGTACTATTATGGCAAAATTTGCTCAAAGGCTGCGCGAACTGAGAGAGGCGGAGAAGCTGTCTCAGCAAAAATTTGCAGACCGTATAGGCATAACGAAAAGCAGTATCAATATGTACGAACGCGGCGAAAGAGAGCCGGGATTGGAAACAATAGAATTAATAGCTGATTTTTTTGAGGTGGATTTAGACTATTTACTCGGCAAGTCTGATATACCGAACAAAAATCTTCGTTCCTTACCGGAAAATATATATGATATTCCCGGCATTTTCCCTATCACAACGCAGCGCATACCATTCCTGGGTGATATAGCCTGCGGCGAGCCTATATACGCATCGGAGGACAGGGAAAGCTATATAAGCGCGGGAACCGATATCGGGGCTGATTTCTGTTTAAAGGCCAAAGGTGACAGTATGATAAACGCCCGCATCTTTGACGGCGATGTTGTATTTATCCGGGAGCAGCCGATGGTAGAAAACGGCGAGATCGCAGCGGTTATAATAGATGACGAGGCAACGTTAAAGAGAGTGTATTATAATCAGGCAGAGGGACAGATAATATTAAGTCCCGAAAACCCCGCCTACTCTCCGTTGGTGTACTCAGGCGAAAAGCTGAATGAAATAAAAATATTAGGCAAAGCAATCGCTTTTCAAAGCGATGTGAAATGAAAAAAATCCGAACCCAAAAGCGGGTTCGGATTTTGTATTATTCTTCTACCTTTGGCAGCTTTGCAAAGCTCGCTTCGAGCTCCTCGTCTGTCGGAACCTGGTCTGACATGAGTCCGTCATGGAACTTCTCATATGCTACCATATCGAAGTAGCCTGTGCCGGTGAGACCGAATACGATAGTTTTTTCCTCGCCGGTTTCCTTGCACTTTAACGCCTCATCTATCGCAACGCGGATCGCGTGGCTTGATTCCGGTGCCGGAAGAATACCCTCAACTCTTGCGAACATCTCAGCCGCCTCAAATACGGCCGTCTGATCAACTGCCGTTGCCTCCATATATCCGTCATGATAGAGCTGCGAAAGAGTTGTGCTCATTCCGTGGAAACGGAGTCCGCCGGCGTGGCTCGGTGACGGGATAAAGTCGCAGCCGAGCGTGTACATCTTCGCGAGCGGGCAGATCATTCCTGTGTCGCAGAAGTCATACGCAAACTTACCGCGTGTGAAGCTCGGGCATGATGCCGGCTCAACAGCGATAATTCTGTAATCCTTTTCGCCGCGGAGCTTCTCGCCCATGAACGGAGCAATAAGTCCGCCGAGGTTTGAGCCGCCGCCTGCGCAGCCGATGATTATATCCGGCTCTATGCCGTATTTATCAAGCGCGGCCTTCGTTTCAAGACCGATAATTGACTGATGCAAAAGCACCTGGTTGAGCACCGAACCAAGAACGTATCTGTAGCCCTCGTTTGATACGGCAACCTCAACAGCCTCGGAAATAGCGCAGCCAAGGCTTCCGGTTGTTCCGGGGTGCTCGGCAAGGATCTTCTTGCCTACCTCTGTTGTCTCTGACGGCGAAGGTGTTACGGTTGCGCCGTATGTGCGCATAACCTCGCGGCGGAACGGCTTCTGCTCATACGATACCTTAACCATGTAAACCTTACAGTCAAGATCGAAATACGAGCATGCCATTGACAGCGCCGTACCCCACTGACCTGCGCCGGTCTCTGTTGTTACGCCTTTGAGCCCCTGCTTCTTTGCGTAATATGCCTGCGCGATTGCGGAATTGAGCTTATGGCTTCCGCTGGTGTTGTTACCCTCAAACTTATAGTAGATCTTAGCCGGAGTGCCGAGCTTCTTTTCAAGATAATATGCTCTTACAAGCGGTGCCGGTCTGTACATTTTATAGAAATCCAGGATCTCCTCCGGGATTGGGAAGTATGCTGTATCCTCATCAAGCTCCTGCTTTACGAGCTCCTCACAGAAAATCGGCGCAAGCTCCTCAGCCTCAAGCTTTTTATGGGTGGCAGGATTAATCAGCGGAGCCGGCTTTATTTTCATATCCGCGCGTACGTTGTACCACTCTTTTGGTATCTCACTTTCATCGAGATAAATCTTATAAGGGATTTTTGTTTCTGACATTTCTCATGTCTCCTTTCACTTGATATGTCGGGACAGCAGTTTTTCGGATAAAAAAAACTGCCCCCGCAAAAATAAATTTGCCGGGACAGGAATTTCCTGCGGTACCACCCTGCTTGGCACGAATATCGTGCCCACTCATACATATTTCTATGCACGTTTTGATAACGGAGTACATTACTCCGGCTCACCTAATCACATACCGCTTTCAGCTCGCCCTCGGAGGCCCATTCATAAACAGCCTTACCGCCGCAATCACACCGCCTGCGGCTCTCTCAGGATAAGTCCACTGTAAACTACTTACACCTCTTCAACGGTTTATAATATATTATCACAGGTGGTTCTGTTTGTCAAGATATTTAGTTGACTTTTTTCAGAATCATCGGGAACATCATTTCCAGATAGTCTTCATCTGCATCTTCAGGCGCTGACAGCTTGATGCCCTCTGAGATGAATTCATAAGGCACAGCATCGTCATCGTCAAAATCGCCGTTCGTACCCTTGTTCATGTAAAGTTTTTCGTTCTCAACCTTCCATTTTCCTTCTGTTTCCATACTTTCGAACGAACTGTCAAACATGCTCACCTTGAAGTTCTCATCAATCATGTCATCTAAAGAATTACCGGTGATTTCCAGCATTTCATCAACGGTAATGCCAAGACCCGATTTCTCAATCTCACCCTCGAGATACTCTATGATTCCCTTCTTGATATCAGGCTTGATAGCATCAAGATTCTCCTCTATACTGTCTCTATCCGCAGCTATTGAATATGTTCCATCATCATTAAATGTAAATAAGAATACAAACTCAAATTTATCAATATTTACATAGTCTGCCATCCCTGAATCACCCTGCTTCATTGAATTATTGAGGACATCTGCCACGTCGATTTTAGCTTTCCATGACCCGATAAATTTTTCTTTGTCACTGCTTTTTCCGCCGAGGCCGACACAGCCAAATAACGTGAATGCCATAGATAAAACTACCATGATGCTCGCTATGTTTCTTTTTAAACCTTTCATCTCGTCTCTCTCCTTTTTTGATTAATTTATAGTGTTGTCCGATACCCTTTCATCAATAATATTGAAGGGGCCTAAAACTTTCACTGTTATTGTAACATGACCCCTTTCAAAAGTCAAGCTATTTTTCCTGGGGGATGCGGCCGCCGAATAAATACAAAACAAGGCCCTGTCTTTCGGGCACGGAATATATTTATATGTCAGATATAATGTTGACATATTACTTCAAATTATGCTATAATACAATTCATCAAGAAAGGATACGGTTACAAACGCGATGAAAACGATTAATATTCCAAAGGATTCTTATCGCCAGAGTGTTCTGCAGTTTGCGGCGGATAAGTATAAAACAGAGCCCGAGTATTTATGGGCGTCAGCTCCCGGATACGCGGTACTCAGACATTCGGACAATAAAAAATGGTATGCTATAATTATGAATGTACCGAAAGAAAAGCTCGGTCTTTCGGGCAAGGAATATATTGATATTTTAGATATTAAGATCGACCCGGTTCTCGCCGGTTCACTGCAAATGAAAAAAGGCTTTATGCCCGCATATCATATGCACAAAGGAAATTGGATTACTGTTCTTTTAGACGGTTCTGTAGATAAAGAGATGATTTATTTCCTGCTTGAAATGAGCTTTGACCTCACGGCAAGCAAAAAAGCGCAGAAATAATACGGAGTTAACGCAATCCGTGGCCCATGGCTATATTCCGCTTGCCGGAATTGTCAGCCGTAAAAAACACACAAAAAATGCACCTTTCCGACAATGTGGGTCTGCGGAGAAAGTTGTGTAAGCAATATCTGACAACCTTCGACAAGGTGAAA
>JAFLUC010000101.1 GCA_022509005.1 Oscillospiraceae bacterium
TCTTTTTAGCCGCACGCTCAATTCTGGCTTTCTGTTCTTCAACTGACGGTCTGCGTAAAGGCGTGCCTGGATTCGAGGTATCTATAAGCAGTGAGTCTTCAAAAAGAGCATTTTTGGTTTTGACCTCATTTGCTTTGCTGTTTTTGTAATCCAAATACGGCGATTGTGTTTCTGTTTTTGCAGGATCAACAGGCCCTTTCTCTGATGCCAAAAGTTTTTCGGATTCCTGTTTCGTCAGTTTCGGCTTGGACGGGGAATTATTTTCGGTTTCTGCTTTCGTCGCCTCAGTTGCTTTGCTTTCTGCTGATCTTTGCTTTTTCAATTCTGCAAGATACCTGTCCGCCGCTGTATCATCGCCCATTGCGCGATTGTACAAATTTTTAAAATATTCCTGTTTGGTTTTGGTATTAGAAGAAAGCCCCAAGCTATTGCCTGAGGCTCTCGCCTTTAACCTTTCATACATTTCCTTACGGCTCAACTTGTTTTTTGTTGCCATAGTTTATCATCCTCCAACCACAGGGTCTACGTATTTCTTCTGCCAGTTTCCAATACCTTTAAGATATTCACCGTCGGAAACCCCCCAAACTTTAAACAGTCTTTCTATGAGGTCCTCTGAATATCCCTTGTTGTAAAGCTGATCTATCACTGATTCTACAGTTGCTTTATTGGTATTGAGCTTGTAATTACCGTCGCTACCTTTGTCAAACATACCGGTATCATATCCCCAATCCTTAGTACGAACCTTGTTAAGGTCATCTATGAGCTTGTTATAATCCGCTAGCGAAAGCTGTGTTATATTACCACTTGAGTTTATTTTTTTACTGCCGCTTGTTGTGCTGCCATCTCCTGATAATGTCGTACCTGTGAGCGCCCAGAACAATGATGCGTTATTCGCATCGTTATTAGTCTCCGCTATTTTATTAGCTGATTCTGCGCCACCTACCTTTATGGCATCATCAGCAGCTGCATGGCCTTCCGCTATTTTGTTAGCTGATGTCGCTCCGCCTACGTTTATCGCATCATCTGCAGCTGCGTGACCTTCTGCTATTTTGTTGGCTGATTGTTCACGCGCTAACGCTATATCGGCATCACTCCGCAGTTTTACCATATTTTCGGCGTTCTCAATCTGTTTGTCGAACTGTCTTCCCGACTCGGTCTGTGCTCCCGGAAGCGTTGCGCTTGAACCCGGTATAGCAAAATCACCGTCGGCGAGATACTGTCCGTATGTATCAGGGTTATTGAATCCCTTAGCGCCGCGAGCCTCCTGAGCTTGCTGTATCATGCTGTCATTTTTTCCGTCCTTGTTGTTAGCCCTGAGCCATGCTAACACATCACTGAAATCTGTATCTTTATATTCGTCCTTAAGAGAACCGTCATTGTTAAGGAATATATTACTTGAACCGCTTAATTCAGAAGGAACTTTGCCCGTAATCTCGGCGATAGTTTTCCAAGTATCTGCCTCATATAGTTTATTCTGAGCTTCCTTTGAATTATTGTCGGTAATAGTATTAGCAGTATCTCTATACGACTGAGCAGTCGCATTTCTCTGGTCAGTGTAGCTCGCTGAGGTTAACGCCTGTTTGTAAATACCGTCCATAAAGTCATTATAAACCTGCCCGCCTGCAAGCACATCGTTTCTGGCATTGTTGTTAGTGGTATCCATCGCACCCACTCTGCCCTGATACGCTGCAAGTCCCATTTCAGCCGCAAGCCTTTGCCCTTTTGCGAGTGACGCTTCTCTCTGCCTGCGTGCATTCGCTGCCGCGAAACTGTCAATGTTACCGCTGTTTGTCGAAGCTGCATCTGCTGCCGCATTAAGCGCCGCCTGATCTGAGGCATATTTATAATCGGGCACAATATTATTCCATGCTGCTTTCCATTCGTCTGTTTTGGTAACATCCTGATTTGCGTAATTAAATTGTGCCTGTCTGTTTTGACCAAGATTTCTATACATCTCAAGAGCGGCGGGAATAAATCCTGATGCTGCACTAATATCTTTCTGTGACTGAGTATCATATGAATTTATAGAAGCTGCTGCGGCATTATTCATATCTGTTGCTCCCTGTATATTCTCATTGTATAGGTTATTGGAAGTTCTTGTCCAACCTCGATTCTTCGCCTCTGCTTCAAAAGCTTTATCAAGCGCCGAGGTATCATTCCAATATGAAACGCCGGTCGAGGATATTGTATCTGGTGTACCTATCAGCTGTCCTCCAAATGTTATCTGACCCGTTGCATCGTTCCAGTTAATGAGCTTGTCTACATCGGCCTGTGTCTTGCCATATGCCTCTGCTTTACTGTATAAATACGGTCTTGTTGCCGTCTTGCCAAACATGGCATAATAATCATGTATTGCTTTTGACTGATCATAGTTGGACTTAGCAAGGCTATCAGCTACGTTTGAATATCCGTTATTGCGAAGCGAAGCATAATATTTCTTTGCTTCCTCCGTTGCCGTCTTCATACCGGATTGATTCTTGTTCTTGTTCGCCTGCTGCCAGTTGTTTTTATAGTCATATATCTTCTGTATATCCGCATACGGATTATACGGGTTTGTTTGTGGTTGATTCGGTCTGTAACCCATTTTATGCCTCCTTAGTTATATCTTCTCGCGCCCACAAAATCCGAGCGGTCTGCAAGATTTGAAATTTTAACTACATCGCCGGTTCTCGGTGCATGAAGGTACTGACCATTGCCTATGTACATACCTACATGACCGGGAGCGGATGCCGAACCCGACGAGCCTTTGAAAAACACAAGATCCCCGACGCCGAGCTGTGAAGGATTAACAGCATTTCCGCTCTTAAACTGATCGGCTGCAACTCGCGGTATTGAAATACCATTCTGTTTATACACATATTGCATAAGTCCGCTGCAATCAAACCCGGACGGACTTGTTCCGCCCCACACATATGGAGTGCCGAGGAACTGCCTTGCCGTATTCGCAAGAGAATTGCTTCCGCCTCCTGCGCTGTAATTATTTGCACTACCGCCGGCAGTCTTGGCTGTCTGATAAAAATTCCTCATAATACCATTTACCGAATTTGACCATGTTGAGCTTATGGATCCGTCATTGTTATATGCATAGCCCTTACCCGCCGGGTTATTGCCTGTTCCCGCCGAGTATATTGACTTTGCACCGTATCCGTTATAATACGTTTTCATAAAATTCTGCGCATATTGCAATGCGGGATTGCTGCCGAAAGTCGTTGCATTACCACCGGGGTTTGAGTTTGTTGCATTCCAGCCCCACAAATTATTTTTCTGTTTTGCAATAGCAGATGTGCCGTATCCGCTCTCCAATGCGCCTATACCGAGAATCGCCAGTGCCGACATTCCGGTTTGCTGCTGTGCGGCGAATATATTTGCCGCATCGGATGAAGAAAGCACCGAGTTTTTCGGAAAATGTTTTGCAATAACGGCCGAGATTTGACTTTCCGAAAGCTTCGGCAACTCTGTTGCAATATCAAGATTTGCCAATCCATTTTCATCAGCATTAGCATTAAACCCTGTAAATGTTTCCGCGTTGTTGTTTGTGCCATTGCTCGTATTATTGTCCGCGTCTATACCGGTAGCCTCGCGTATATATCCCTTTGCCGTTTCGTTAATATTCGGGTTTCCGAGCATTGTCTGCCACGTAACTTTAGGTATATACGGGTTAAGCATCTCTCCTGATTTTTTCAAGAATGGATTGTACTTTTTATTTGAATTATTGTTACTCCCGTAAACTTTATCTGCTGCCGCCTGAAAAGGATCAGGCAGCGAGCCGGGTTTAGGGCTTAACAGCGTATTTACACGGTCTGTCAGCCCTGAATTAAACTTAGTAGATGAAGGCATCTGTCCTCAGCCCCTTTCAGAATCACTTTCCCAAATACATCAACACATTCGCCGCTATAATTGCAGCGTCGGCGCGAGTGATAGGATCGTTGGGGCGATAGTTTCCGTTATCGTCGCCATTTACGATACCGCAGTCAAGCAGCTTCTGTATATGCTTTTCCGCATAATGTCCTGATATATCGTTTAGTGTTTTAGACACGGTGGTTTCCTCCTTTCGGCTGTAGTCGTATTTTTTAAAAAATTCCAGTGGATAATATGTTCCCGGACAAGCTGAACCGCCTAAGTCTTTATGTCCGACTATCTTTATACTTGGATAGCGTGTTTTTATATCCTTGATTAATTCCAGTATAGCCGTCTTTTGTGCTTCGGGCATCACGGGTTCGGTGCTGTAATCTCCCTCGGCGCAGATGCCTATACTGTAACTGTTGTGTCCAGTTACATGTGCGCCGACTGTGTTTTCCGGTCTGCCTCGGTAGAGTTCGCCGTTCTTACAGACGAAATAGTGATAGCCTATACCGCTCCATCCGTTTGCCTTATGCCAAGAATCCACATCCGCGGCTGTGCAGGTCTTTGCCGCCGCATGATGCAATACGATATGTGTGGTAGAGGAACGCTTTCCGAGCGTTCCGTTCCACTTCCAGTTAGTTTCAATTATCGTCATGATCATCCTCCTGTTTGCTGTTCAGTATATCAATCGCCTTCATTAGTACAGTAGGACGCTTCAAACCCATTAATCCGGCATTTTCTAAAATCGATATTAATTCATTCGCGCAAAATCCGATAATCGCCGTGTTGCGTATGTAATTGACATTTATCAGTAAATCTAATCTGTATGCCACAACGACAATCGCCAATATCATTATCTTCTTAATCAGACCCTTGAAACCTACTGCAGACGACAACCCGCCTGTGTCGCTTTTGGTGCTGTTTTGGAAAAATCCTGCTACCGCAAGTCCTGTAAGATAATCAATCACCATAAATATGATAAGTGTTGTCAAGGTACCAGTCCAGCCACCGAACAGGTTTGCTATCCATGCGCCGATTATGCCAATCATTGTACATATACTGCTTTTTAACATTCTATAATTCCTCTCTTTCTGATTTACTATATTCCTCTCCGGTAATCTCCGTAAATTCCTCCGGGGTTATCCAGCCCATTACAACAGCGTTACGGCACATGGTTTCATTCCATATGCCTTTATCATACCATTTCTTGACCTTCTCATAATTCTTACTCATGTTCCGTGTCCTCCTCTGTAGGAATATCTACACCGGTCATCATTGAAAAGTAATCTGCAATAGCTGCAAGCCGTTCTGTTTCAGCATTCATGTTGTCCAGTGCTGCTTGCACTATGCCGTTTATCCCTGTCTTTTTAACAACCATAAATTACCTCCTTAACCAATCACACAAGCCGGGCGCTGCCGAAAGGCGTTGCTTGCGTCGATGTGGGCGACGGTGCCTGAGGCTGTGATAAACCATGTATTGCTTGCGTAGTCGCGTCTAGCTGAACGCAAGCGCACATTCACAGCGGTAGTTTTCGCGCTTATACCGTATGATTTCAATATCGCATACGTTCCGTTCTGCACCCAATTTGTACGATCATCAACCGGGTTTGCTGCGAATAACTGTTTGTAGTAATCCCAAATCTCGCCCTCTGCAACCTGTGGGGCGATATTCATATTTGTTAATGACGGCAAAAATACTTTGTCGTATGTTACATCCGTAACACCGCCATCTGTGACGGTGTTGCAGGCAGTTGTGATCTTGACCGGACGCATAGCCGCAATAAAGTCCTCATCATATCCTGATAAAAAGCCCGGATATGTATATGCCTGTGATGGTATTCTGTCGTACTTATCCTCCGGTGTCCACCAGCCCGGATAATTTTCAGGATCTTCCGCTTTGCGAGCAGGTGCCGCACTATTTAACCACTTGCGTATAGCCGCATATAACCACCTGTTATGTCCTAACAATACAACCTGTATGTGATTCAGCTCGCCGCTGCCGTTTGTGCTGTTTGCAGACGTATTACCACTCAACGGGCTGCCGCTTTCATTATCCCATAATGACAGGGGCATATTTCCGTTTGTACCGTAAGCCGTATTAAATGCCGTATCATACGGACTGTCATATACGCGTATATATGTACCATTCCAATCTGCGGTGCTATGCGCTGCTGATAACATTAGCTGTTGTCCTTCTGTCAGATCGTCTGTAAGTTCAAACATGAATGTTTTGCCATTGTTATTCGCATAACAACCCCAACTGCTGACTATGCCGGTGACGGTGAAGTAATATGTACCTTTCGGTAGTCCGCCCTCCGGTGCAGCATACAACGCCTTTCTTGTATCAAACGGCATATCATACGGCGTTG
This sequence comes from Oscillospiraceae bacterium, assembly GCA_022509005.1. GTDB lineage: Bacteria > Bacillota > Clostridia > UBA1381 > UBA1381 > Ornithomonoglobus. The sequence continues at coordinate 6,213 of JAFLUC010000101.1, forward strand.
CATAATGCCACAGTAAGAACATACCATTACCGGGGGTTTCGGTTTGTCCGTTATCATCTGAAAATATTTCGTTCTTCGAGAAGTGACACACATTCTGCGGTGCATCATATGATGTGTCGCCGTTCTTCCACGGTGTTATGAGCTGATCGCCTATAGCAAATGCCGCCGGTCCGCTGCCGGACCTGACGAGTGCGGAAATATTCGCCCAGCTGTCGTGTTCATCCGCGACTATAGCAGTGATCGCGTCAAGTCGTTTTTCTGCCGCGTTAAGGCGTTCAGCGAATGCGCCTGTATCGGTTTCACTAAATTCGCCAATTCGTTTCGACAGCTCATCATCTGCCGCCTTGCGGGCTTTTGTTTCGGCCTCGATCGCCGCCTTTAATTCTTTTGTCTCGGCGGAGTCTGATCCGCCGCCTACTACAAATCCTCTCATTATCCGCACCTCTCAATCACGATATTGCCGGCAGCTTCTGCCTTGATATACACCGCGTCATCTGGCACGGCTATGCCATTCACCCCTGCATTCTTCGGGATTGTTAAATATTTTCCTGATGCGCCGTTTTCTGCGAACTCCTCCGATGATGATATCTTCACCTCGCCC
>JAFLUC010000102.1 GCA_022509005.1 Oscillospiraceae bacterium
TCCTGTAAATGTGGAAAATGCCACAATCCATGAAAACTATGTAGGCGCAAATCTTTCAAATTACGATTCGTTAATTTCTCTCGCGCATTTCAAAGGTCACGCGATGGCATGTTACGGTGGCGCGATTAAGAATATGTCAATCGGTATCGCATCGGTTGAGGGCAAGAATTATATTCACACAGGCGGCAGAAGTCATATGAGCTGGTCGGGCGGGAATCAGAACGCGTTTTTGGAGTCAATGGGCGATGCAACAAGCAGTGTCGTTGATTTCTTTGACGGCGAAGTGGTGTATATAAACGTCATGAACCGCCTGTCGGTTGACTGCGATTGCTCCGGAAATCCGTCTGAGCCGGATATGCATGATGTGGGAATTTTATCTTCATAGCCTTCGGGATATGGAACGACAGGTAAAATTTCAAATACATCCGCATCGATTTCTTCGCTTATATAGTCCGCAATAACAGCTGTGTTACCTTTTTCAACAATGCCGACCTGCCAATTCTCGCCCGCGCGTGAGAAATATGCGATAAGCACATTGTTGTATGTTACGTCGTCTGTTACCTCGACTGCCGGACAAAGCGGATACATTGACGCTATACTGCTCCATAGCAAGAATTTATCTCCCGACTCTGAGCTTATAATCTGTGTACCGTTTTCAGCGTCAAGGAATTTTATACCTGTAATCATACCGTTTGAATATGACGCTTGAATCAAAACCGCGTCCGTTTCAAGACCGCTGATTGTAAGCTCACCATTTTCATATGTCATTGTCACATTCTGATTCGGGCGCTCTGTTGGCTGCTCTGTGTCAATATCCACAAGCTGATAGTTTCGGCTGCCTAAGCCTATTTCCTCGGCGTGTTCGAGCGTATGAAGTCCGTTTCTACCCTCTATTCTCGATATAAGAGATCTGCTCTCTGATCTGTCTGTGTCATAGACAATATCTATGCACGCCTGATCAAGCGCAACAGGATCATATGACGCTACAAAGACGATAGCAACTCGTGAGCGCGATAATAACGAGCGTCCTGAATTTATAAGGGGAATAGAAAATATCGACCAATACGATACTGTATTTTTAGGTTATCCGATATGGTACGGCGGTATGCCGATGATTATGTATACATTTCTTGAAGAATACGATATGTCGGGGAAAACGATAATTCCGTTCTCGACGCACGGTGGCAGCGGCTGGGGCAGCAGTTTAAGTGAACTTAGAACTCTGTGTCCCGGTGCAGAATTTATCAATGGATTTTCAACAGCCGGAACAAATGCAAGAAATGCGCAAAATGACGTCAGAACATGGCTTAGCGGACTGGATATACAGTCAGATTAAAAACGAGTGTTTTGCCTGTAAGGTAATAAAAATAAACAAGGCTGGCTGCGGTCTATGACCGTTGCTCGCCTATGCAACCAAGGAGGTTATGAAATGCAGAAAACTCTTAATCTCAAAAAAGGTATTGCATTTGTTATCGCGATGATAATGATATGTATTGCCTTTGCATCTGTAGTAGTGATAAACAATCACAACAAAAGCGCGATTGCCGCTGACGGTGATACGATTATCACACTGCAAATTGACAATCCTGATATGACTGTAAACGGTCAGACAAAGGAGATTGATCCCGGAGCAGGAACAACGCCTGTTGTCGTTGACGAAAGAACGCTCGTTCCTGTGCGTGCAATCATTGAGGCAGTCGGCGGTACTGTAGACTGGGATCAGGATACGGAGACGGCAACGCTTGCATATAACGGCGATGTTATCCGTCTTACGATTGGTTCAACCACGGCATATTTAAATGACGAAGCGAGTGAATTGGATGTTACGCCTGTAATCATAAACGAGCGTACAATGCTTCCGATACGCTTTATTGCGGAGGGATTTAAGTTTACTGTGGACTGGGATCAGGATACGCAGACAGTTACAATAACTGTACCGGCATCGGACGCAGAGCAGAAGACAACGCTTGTGGTTTACTATTCCGCAACGGAGAATACGCATAGGGTTGCGAATTATATAGCAGCTGCATCGGATGCTGACACATTCAGACTGGAAGCTGTAGAGCCGTATACGGACGCTGATCTGACATGGACTGATGACAACAGTCGTGTTGTACGCGAGCATGAAAATCCGGATGAGCAGAATAAGGTTGAGCTTGTGGAAACTACCGTTCCAAACTGGGATTCCTATGATACGGTATTTATAGGCTATCCTATCTGGTGGGGTAATGCGGCATGGCCGTTAAACGGATTTATTGAAGCAAATGATTTCACAGGAAAAACAGTGATACCTTTCTGCACATCGTCAAGCTCCGGCTTAGGTGAAAGCGGTAAGCTTTTAGCGGAAGCCGCAGGTACAGGAAACTGGCTTGAAGGAAAGAGATTCAGTGAGAGCGCACAAGAAAGCGAAGTTCGCGAGTGGGTAGAAAGCCTCAACATTACAGTGGGAACAACTACTACTGCTGACGCGCCTGTTGTGTATATGACAACAGACATAACGCCGGAGGCGCTTGTTGAAATCTATAACATGCTCGACTTTACACTTGAAGGTAATGTAGCCGTTAAAATGTCAACGGGAGAGCCGCCAAACAGCAACTATTTAAGACCTGAGCTTATAAAGGATTTGGTTCAGTCAGTCAATGGTACTATTGTTGAGAGTAACACCGCATACGGCGGTCAGCGTGCAGAAAGTGCTAAACACTGGCAGGTTATCAAGGATCATGGTTTCTTAGATATTGCAGAAGCGGATATTTTAGACGAGGACGGCTCGCTTGAAATTCCTGTAAACGTAGAGAGCGCAACCATTACTGAAAACTATGTAGGCGCTCATCTTGAGAACTACGATTCATTAATTTCTCTTGCGCATTTCAAGGGGCATGCAATGGCAGGTTACGGCGGTGCGATTAAAAACATGTCAATCGGCATTGCATCGGCTGAGGGTAAGAACTATATTCATACAGGCGGCGTCAGTCGTACCAGTTGGATGGGCGGCGACCAGGATGCGTTCCTTGAAGCAATGGGCGATGCTACAAGTGCCGTTGTTGATTTCTTTGACGGTAAAGTAGTGTATGTCAATGTAATGAACCGTCTGTCAGTTGATTGTGACTGCTCGGGTAATCCGTCCGAACCGGATATACACGACATAGGTATTCTTGCCTCGTATGATCCGGTTGCGCTTGACCAGGCGTGTCTTGATTTGATTTACGCGCAGAAGGACGGAGACGGCGCATCTCTTGTAAACCGTATAGAGAGCCGTAACGGACTTCACACTCTCGAACACGCAGAGCAAATCGGCTTAGGCAGCCGAGCATACAATTTAATCAGCATAGACAGCTGATTATACAATAATAAATGCCTTTGGGCAAAACACTAAAATTTATTATAGGCGAATCGTTTCGCTTTTGAGAAGCTGTTTGCCTATATAGCTAAAGGAGGAAAATGAAATGGCTTGTTTTGTAGTACCAACAGCAGAAGCAATCGTAACAACGATTGCCAAAAAGCATATTGACAAAAAGAGCGGCGAATCCTCGGAGATCAAAAACCCGTTTGTTAAGAGAATGGGCTGGCTTAACAATATGCTCTGGGGAGGCAGTGCACTTCTTGCCTTTGAACACATCTGGCACGGAGAGATCGTACCGGTGTTTCCATTCTTAACAAATGCGATGACGCCTGTGGGTGCAGTCGATATGTTAAGAGAAATGGCAACATCAGGTGTTGCAATGGCGGCACTGGTTACAGCGGTGTGGGCAGGCATTGTAATGATCACTAATTCCATAGAAAAGAAGCCGGTAGAAGTAAAAAACGCTTTTAGGGGTTAAGTGAAAATAGGTTAGTTATAAGAGCGGTTTTATCCAAAGCCGGACTAAAACCGCTCAATTACCTTTTTAAAGGGGAAGAGATTATGAATACAAAATTTAAAAAGTTACAGGAATATTTAAAAGAATTAAATTCCGTCGCTGTTGCTTTTTCCGGCGGTGTGGATTCAACATTTTTGCTTAAAGTGGCGCATGACGTTTTGGGAGATAACGCAATAGCGGTAACGGCGCGCTCCTGTTCGTTCCCTGAACGTGAATTGAACGAGGCAAAGGCGTTCTGTGAAAAAGAAGGCATAAAGCATATCGTTATAGAATCTGAGGAATTAAATATAGACGGATTTTCTCAAAATCCGAAAAATCGCTGCTACATATGTAAAACAGAGTTGTTTACAAAAATGCGGAAAGCTATAGAACAGCTTGGAATAGAAAACATTGTTGAAGGTTCTAATATAGATGATAACGGCGATTATCGTCCCGGACTTATCGCGGTCAAGGAACAGAATATAAAGAGTCCGCTCAGATTCGCGGGGCTTAATAAAAATGAAATACGAGAATTATCTAAGAATTTAGGTTTAAATACATGGAATAAACAGTCATTCGCTTGTCTTTCATCGCGCTTTGTATATGGCGAAACAATCACCGAGGAAAAACTGGGAATGGTCGATAAAGCGGAACAGTTTTTGATAGATTTGAGATTTAGTCAGATACGCGTGAGAATACACGATAAAATGGCGAGAATTGAAATCAAAAAAGAGGAATTTCCGAAAATGCTTGAATTATCTGAACAGGTTCATGATTATTTGAAATCACTCGGATTTACATATGTTTCTCTTGATTTGGGCGGCTACAGAACAGGCAGTATGAATGAAACTTTGGAAACAAAATAATACTTACGAATGTGAGGAGATATAATGGAACAGAATGAACTGAAAATGATTCTGCAAAGCATAGCAAATGGTGAAACATCTGTTGATGAAGCTATGACAAAATTCAAGACTGCTCCATTTGAGGATTTAGGATTTGCAAAAATAGATTATCACAGAAGTATTCGTCAAGGTATCGGCGAGGTAATATACGGAGCAGGAAAAACCCCTGAACAGATAGTGCAAATTGCAGACAATTTGCTGAAAAACGGACAAAAGACGGTTTTGATTACTCGCATGAATAAGGAGGCGGCTGAGCAAGCTGATAAATATCTGCCGTTTACCTACTATGAAATGGGGCATATAGGTATTGTCGGCGAAATGCCGAATCCAGATACGGAAACGAATATTGTTGTTGCAACAGGCGGAACAAGTGATATGCCGGTTGCAGAGGAAGCAGCTCTGACGGCTGAGGCTTTGGGTAATAATGTAATACGTCTTTATGATGTCGGAGTTTCCGGAATACATCGCCTTCTCTCACATTCGGAGGAAATTATGAATGCGAAGGTGATTATAGCGGTTGCCGGAATGGAGGGTGCTTTGGCAAGCGTAATAGGCGGACTTGCAGATTGCCCGGTAATAGCTGTTCCAACAAGCGTGGGATACGGTGCAGCATTCGGTGGCGTGGCAGCACTTTTATCAATGCTTAATTCCTGTGCAAGCGGGGTTAGTGTTGTCAATATTGATAACGGATTTGGAGCAGGGTACCTGGCAAGCATGATAAACCATATATAGGAGGATGAAAATGTTTGAAATTATACAGCGTGAAGCTACTTATTTGTGGTACTATTTCGAGGTGCAGCTTCGTCAGATAGTATTTTATTGGGCACTGGGTATTGTTATAGGTTCAGTTATATCCGTATTTGGAAAGCAGAAAATACATTCTCTTATGACAGTAATTCAGGATAAGCATCTCGGCGTACTTGGAATCATTCCGGCCAGTATGATAGGCATTGCCTCGCCTCTATGTATGTACGGCACTATCCCTATTGCTGCGTCGTTCTCACAGAAGGGTATGCGCGATGATTATCTTGCGGCATTTATGATGAGCAGCGTTTTATTAAATCCTCAGCTTTTAATTTACAGTGCCGCGCTCGGAAACTATGCGTTATGTGTCCGCTTTATATCCTGCTTTTTATGCGGAATTACAGCGGGACTTGTTGTGCGCTTCTGTTTCAAGGATAAGCACTTCTTTAATTTTGATGGATTTTCTGAGCGCGCAAGCCGCGATACCGATCCGAATTTATTTATCCGTCTATTAAAAAATATCGGCAGAAATATCAGAGCGACAGGTCCGTGGTTTTTAATGGGTATTATTCTTTCCGCTGTATTTCAGAGATATGTTCCATCGGATGCATTTGCTAATCTTTTTGTAAATAACCGTGGTTTTGGTCTTTTAATGGCTGCCACAATCGGAGTTCCGCTCTATGCCTGTGGCGGCGGCACAATACCACTGCTACAGCAATGGCTTGTAAGCGGTATGAGCATGGGCAGTGCAACGGCATTTATGATAACGGGTCCGGCAACAAAGATAACCAATCTTGGTGCGCTTAAGATTGTGCTAGGTATAAAACATTTCGCTTTTTACATAGCGTTTGTGATGTTATTTGCTTTAGTAAGCGGACTTATTGTAAATTTAATATAATAAAAATTGTCTTGAAAAAAGGAATCAGATTATCATTCTAGTTTCAAAGATAAGTTGTGGCATAAGACAAATAAACAGTGGAGTGCTCGGAGATTAGTTTAATATATAAAATAATACATTATCAATCGCCGAATAGAAAGGATTTGGCAGATTAATGGCATTAAGTAAAATAAATAAAAAAGATCCGAATTTGTCAAAAAAGACTTTGACAAATTCGGATTTGGGTCTGCAGAGAAAGTTGTGTAAGCAATATCTGACAACCTTCGACAAGGT
>JAFLUC010000103.1 GCA_022509005.1 Oscillospiraceae bacterium
CGCACACAACCTTAGGCGACGGCATCTGTGAATACAGCTGCTCAACAACCGCCTTGTTCTGTGAGTTTACTCCGCCTGTTATGAGGAGAATATCCGCATGCTTCGGATTACCTGTGTTGATTACGCCAAAGCGCTCAACATCATAAACCGGTGTGAGGCATGCAAGAACCTCAATATCACAACCGTTACAGCTTGACCCGTCATAGTGGAGAAGCCACGGTGATTTTGCTACCTTTGTTTTAGCCATGTTTACTCTCCTCCCTCATATAAGCTGCAATATGAATACGTTAATGCAGCCGAATACTAGCGTTACAGCCCATGCCGACTTTAGCATAACGTCCCATTTTACTCTTGCCGATGTGTTGTCTATAAGAATTTCCAGGAAGAACGTTGCCGCCACAACAACGATTGCAAGCGGAATGCTCCACCAAGCCTGACACACTATAAAGAGCGATACGATCAAGAGAAGAAATACATTCTCATACCAGTGCGATATTTCCATGAGCGCCATAAGCCCGCCTGAAAGCTCTGTTGTAACACCCTTAACCATTTCCTGATGCGCATGATGCGACATTGAAATATCAAACGGTGATTTTCTGAACTTTATTGTAAGTATGTACAAAAATCCGATAAATACACCGGGAAGATACACAATATTCGGTATTGGCGAATTATCAACTATATCATGTACACTGAACGTACCTGTGCCCGTTGCAAATGCTGTTGCAACATAGAAGCCTACCGCTGTTAAAAGTACCATAGGCTCGTATGAGAGCATCTGTATCATTTCACGGTTAGCGCCCATTGACGCATATACCGAGTTTGTTATTGCAGACTCAAGCACAAGGAACATTGCCGCAGTTGTGAGTACGAATACCACAAGCAGCATATTTGCACCGCCGCACATTAGTGCGCCTGTAAATATTATAAATATCAAAAAGCACCATATGTATACAATCTGCATATTTGTAATAAGAAGAATATCCTTATTGAGAAGCTTCTTTACATCATAGAACGGCTGCAAAATCGGCGGTCCTATTCTTCCCTGCATACGCGCAGTTATTTTTCTGTCTATTCCCGAAAGCAGTCCGCCCACGATCGGAGCGAAAACTATAAACGCTATTATTCCGATTATCGTTGACATTACATAGCACCTCCTGTCAATGTACTTACCGCCAGGCTGATGAATATTACAAGCAGAGCAGTTGCAACATATACAGCAGGCTTCCATATCTTTTTCTCACCGAAGAAATCGACCATATACCAGTTAGCAAGGTATTGCGGTCTCTTTTCGCCGAATGAGCCGATAAAACGACGGTCATCGCCGTTATTTACACCCGACATATATGTGAGAACCGGCTTAACATGAATCTTATGGATAAACAGTCCCGAAACGGCCGGAACTACAAATATCATAAACATCATAATGACCATTATTACAAGGTCCTCGACCGAAAGAACCGAAACCGCCTTGCCGTAAAGCTGGGCAAGCAGAGGCTCAATAAGATTCTTTGAGGTTATCGGCAGCGAAACACAAAGAACGATCATAAGAACTGCGTGCGCGAAAAGTGATGTCCATTCGCCTCCCGGTGTCTTATGCGTTACTATATGAGTATCTGCCTTGCAGACAAGTATCTTTGCAAGCCACTTTGTCCAGTAAAGCATTGTTGTTGCGCTTCCGAATACGATGGAAATAACAAGGAAGATATTATTCGCATCGACGAACGCCTTGAGCGCAGCCCATTTTGAAATGAGCATACCAAAGGGAGCTAAGAACATTCCCGCAATACCTATTACCATTATTATTGCAAGTCTGGGATAACTTCTCATAAGTCCGTGCATGTCCTCAATATCACGCGTTCCCGTAGCGTTTTCAAACGAACCAACAGACTGGAACAGCATTGACTTTGAAACAGCGTGGAACAGAAGCAGCAAAACGCCCGCCCATACAGTTTCCTCAGTGCCTATTCCGGCACATGCTGTTATAAGACCGAGATTTGAAATCGTAGAATAAGCAAGAACTTTCTTTCCGTCACTTACAGTGATCGCAAGCATACTTGCGATAAGGAATGTAAATCCCCCCACAACAGAAACCATTGTTCCCGAAAGCTGGCCGCCCATAACGGGAGCGAGTCTTAACAGCAGATAAACGCCCGCCTTAACCATTGTTGCACTGTGCAAAAGCGCTGAGGTCGGCGTAGGCGCAACCATTGCGCCAAGAAGCCATTTAGAGAACGGAAGCTGCGCCGACTTTGTGAGTGCAGCAAACGCAAGAAGGATCACCGGTACAAGAATAACCGCATTGTTGCTGTATGATACCAACTCCTGAAGCGTTGTTATATTGAACTTTAATCCGCATAGCACTATAGCCGCAGCAAAGCCGAGCCCGCCCAAAAGGTTCATCCATAACGCACGGAATGAGTTATTTACAGCCTCTTTTGTGCGCGTATAGCCTATGAGCAGGAACGATGAAACGCTCGTGATCTCCCAGAAGAAATAAATCCAGATAAGATTTGACGATGTTACAAGTCCGAACATCGCGCCTAAGAACACAAAAAGCATCGGGAAGAAGAAGGTTCTTCTGTCCTTATACTCTTTATGGTGATGATGATAATCGGTCATATACCCTACCGCGTAAATGCAGATAAGAGAACCGATTATAGCAATTACAAGGCACATAACAACCGTGAGTCTGTCACAGTACATATGCGGGGCCTCCGATGCAGCATGTCCCGAAAGCTCGTACCATGCCATGAGAATCGTGCCGATTACCGATAGCAATCCTGCATGATATTTTTTGTACTTAATGCTGAGAATGACAATAAGAACCATAAGGAATGCTTCTATGGCAAGCATTAGATAATTTGCAATATGTACAAACTTCGACTCTGTAAGCCAACTCGTTGCAGTTCCATTATCTAACCAGAGATTTGATACCGCAAATATTATTGATATCGCAATAATAATGCCTCCGCTCAGATAAACCATTGTTTTTCTCGCTGTGTTATTTTTTGTGACTGCCAATACTGCCGCTATGATAAATGGAAACAGTATCAGAAAACCAATAAATTCCACATTCTCATCTCCTTATCATTAAATATGTTTGTATTATTATACAACAACTCACAAAAAAAATCAAGCATATTTAACAAAACAATAACAATAACTTAATTTTCTGTAACATATTTACACGGTTATATGTATTTCTACTGCAGAAAATATAATTATGTGAAATATTAAAAGGATGTGTTATTTGTGTTAAAAGCCGTTATTTTATCCTGCCGCCTTATAATATCCGGCAGTCTGTACTATATGATGCGCAGCATTATTAATTATATTATTTCCCGCCGACTGAGATCGGGAAAAGACGTTTCGGGCAGGTTGTGTCTTATTATTTCCAGGTCAATGTCGCAAATTGCGGTCCGTTGTGACGATATTGAGAAAAATTTAAATAATTTAATAGATATTTAACGTAATTTATTCAGTTTTTTATATAAAACCACTTGATTTTTTAATCAAAAAATGGTATTATATTTACAAGTATGCAGAGGATTGTATAATAATATTATTAGCAATCCGTAAATGATACAAACTATACCGCTTTCTCCGGGAAACGGTAAAACTATATTCAGGAGGAACTATAATGGCAAGAAAAATGAAAACCATGGATGGTAACAACGCTGCTGCTTATGCTTCATATGCATTTACAGACGTTGCTGCTATCTACCCCATTACTCCGTCATCAACAATGGCAGAGGTAACTGATGAATGGGCAACTGCCGGTATGAAGAACATATTCGGCAACGAGGTTAAGGTTGTTGAGATGCAGTCAGAGGGCGGCGCTGCAGGTGCAGTTCACGGCTCACTTACAGCAGGTGCTCTTACAACTACTTACACAGCTTCACAGGGTCTTCTTCTTATGATCCCTAACATGTACAAGATTGCCGGTGAGCAGCTTCCGTGCGTTATAAACGTATCAGCTCGTTGTATCGCATCACACGCTCTTTCAATCTTCGGCGATCACTCAGACGTTATGGCATGCCGTCAGACAGGCTTTGCTATGCTCGCTTCAACAAATCCGCAGGAGGCTATGGACCTCGGTGCTGTTGCTCATCTTTCAACAATAAAGAGCAAGATTCCGTTCTTACATTTCTTTGACGGTTTCAGAACATCACACGAATATCAGAAGATAGCATGCTGGGACTTCAACGATCTCGCAGAGATGGTTGACTGGGATGCAATAAATGAGTTCAGAAGAGGCTCACTCAACCCTGAGCATCCGGGACAGCGCGGTACAGCTCAGAACGGTGACGTATTCTTCCAGGCTCGTGAGGCATGTAACGCAACATATGACGCAGTAGCTGATATCGTTGAAGATTACATGAATCAGGTTAACGCAAAGATCGGCACAGACTATAAGCCGTTTAACTACTATGGTGCACCTGACGCAGAGCAGATTATCATCGCTATGGGTTCAGTTTGCGACACTATTAAGGAAACAATTGATTACCTCACAGCTCGCGGCGAGAAGGTTGGTATGGTTGCAGTTAGACTTTACAGACCGTTCTCAGTTAAGCATCTTGCTGCTGTTATTCCTTCAACAGTTAAGAAGGTAACTGTTATGGACAGAACAAAGGAGCCGGGCGCTCTTGGTGAGCCGCTTTATCTTGATGTTTGCGCAGCTCTTCAGGAAACAGAGTTCAAGAACGTTGATATGTACGCTTGCCGCTTCGGTCTTGCATCAAAGGATACAACACCGGGCTGCATAATCGCTGTTTATAATAATACAGAGAAGAAGCACTTCACAGTTGGTATCACAGACGATGTTACAAACCTTTCAATCCCTGTTACAGAGGATCCGGATACTACACCGGCTGAGATTAAGAGCTGTAAGTTCTGGGGTCTCGGTGCTGACGGTACTGTTGGTGCTAACAAGAACTCAGTTAAGATCATAGGTGACCACACAGACATGAACGTTCAGGCTTACTTCGACTATGACTCAAAGAAGTCAGGTGGTCTTACATGTTCACATCTCCGTTTCGGAAATGCGCCTATTACATCAACATATCTCATCAGTAAGGCAGATTTCGTTGCTTGTCATAACGCTTCATATGTTCACAAGTATGACATGGTTCAGGATGTTAAGCCGGGCGGCGTATTCCTTTTGAACTGTTCATGGACAGGCGAAGAGCTTGATAAGAACCTTCCGGGTCAGGTTAAGAGATATATCGCAGAGAATAACATTCAGTTCTATACAATAGACGGTGTTAAGATCGGTATGGAAATCGGTCTTGGAAACAGAATTAACACAGTTCTCCAGTCAGCATTCTTCAAGCTCGCTGATATCATCCCTGCTGATGACGCTATCAAGTACATGAAAGATGCAGCAGAGCATTCATATGCTAAGAAGGGCGAAGCTATCGTTAAGATGAACTGGGACGCTATCGATGCCGGTGCACAGCAGGTTGTTAAGGTAGATGTTCCTGAGTCATGGAAGGATTGCGCTGATGAGGATATCAGAGCTCACCACGACGGCGAGGGCGACCTTATCGATTATGTAAACAACATCCTCGTTCCGATCAACGCATTCCAGGGCGCTAAGCTTAAGGTTTCAGACTTTGTTAAGTATCAGGCAGGTCAGGTTCCGCACGGCTCAGCAGCATTCGAGAAGCGCGGTATCGCAGTTCAGGTTCCGACATGGAATGCTGATACATGTATCCAGTGCGGTCAGTGTTCATTCGTATGTCCGCATGCTTGTATCCGTCCGGTTGTTGTTACAGAGGAAGAGCTTAAGAACGCTCCGGAAGGCATCAAGTATGCTCCGGCTAAGCAGCTCGACGGTCTTTACTACACAATGGCTATTTCAGTTCTTGACTGTACAGGCTGCGGCGCATGTGCTAACGTATGTCCGAGCAACATGAAGAACGATACACTCGTTATGAATATGCTCGATACACAGCTTGATCAGCAGGCATCATTCGACTTCGCTGTTGCACTCAGCCCGAAGCAGGAAGTGCTTGACGCATTCCCGGCAACAAAGAACGTTAAGGCTTCACAGTTCGCTAAGCCGTATCTTGAGTTCTCAGGCGCTTGCGCAGGCTGTGGTGAAACACCTTATGCTAAGCTCGTTACACAGCTTTACGGTGACAAGATGTTCCTTGCTAACGCAACAGGCTGTTCATCAATCTGGGGTGGTTCATGTCCGTCAAACCCGTACACAACAAACGAGAATGGCGAAGGTCCGGCATGGGCTAACTCACTCTTCGAGGACAATGCTGAGTTCGGTCTCGGTATGTTCGTTGCACAGGATGTATTAAGATCACAGACAATCGCTAAGATTGAAAAGATAGCAGAAGCTAATGCTGATATCAAGCCGCTCTATGACAAGTTCATCGAGACAAAGGATTCTTCACTTGAGAACAAGGTTCCGGCTGACGAGCTTATCAAGGCTGTTGCAGCTCTTGGTACAGACGAGGCTAAGAACGCTCTTGCTGATAAGGAATATCTCTCAAAGAAGTCAGTATGGATCTTCGG
>JAFLUC010000104.1 GCA_022509005.1 Oscillospiraceae bacterium
CGCGTTTATAGCTATCGGTCCCGGCGAGGACTGCGCTATTGCTACGAGATCAAGCATTTCCTCTTCGTCTATCCACTTTAATTCTTCTACAAATTTTTTTTGCATAAGCGGCACAATCACATAGCCGCCGCCAAATGTGAATGCGCTTATTTTAAATGTGGATAAAATCAAGGTCAGAAATAGCTTTACTCTGCTCTCCGGTTCTCTTTTCAATTACTGTTCCTCCGCTGTTTAATCAGTTTAATTTGCCTATTTTCAAATTGTCAATTTCAGTTGCCCAATCGAAATTCTTTTCCTGTCTTACCGCGAGAACCTCTATCGCTCCGAAATTCTCAGCGTTATAGAAATCGATATCGCCGACCTTTTTGCCGTTCATATACAATTCGCATTTCTTCGCTGCAAAATCCGCCTCAATCGTGATATGATACTGTGCGTTCAGATCTTTATATCCGGTGTTCTTCCATTCTTCTGTTTCAATACCACCGTTTGAAATAGATCCGCCTGTTGAATATTGGAGCTCCTGACCTTTTACAGTGCGTATTCCTAAGAATACCTTCCCCGAATCATCTGAGAACCTGATCTCACCGTATGACGTGCCGCCCTCGCATGTTCCCGGCTTCCAGTCAAGCTCAATAAGCACGGTTCCGCTAACGCCAAACGGCGCGGTGTATACGGCGTTTCTGTTGCCCTTTGATGAGCCTGAAATACCCATCACCTTTGAGCTGCCGCTCGTAATAACACCTATATTATCAAGCGGCGCGGGCTTTGTGCCCTCCCATCCTGCGGTATCACCAACCGAATAGCTTTCAAAATCTTCGTTTACATATATATTCCATCTCTTACCGTTTGAGTCAGTGTATTCTGTATACTCTGCCGTAAGTGACGGATCCTCGGTCGGTTCCTCAGTAGGAGCAGCTGTAGGCTCAGGCAATGTGCCTGTCTTTAAGCCTGTGACATATCTATCTGACTCATCAACATCATAAAACGCGTGCTTTCCAAGATAAATAAGCTGTCTTTCGCCGTCCCATTCAACCTGCATTCCTACAGCTTCAGCCATAGCGCGCAGCGGAATCATTGTTCTTTCATTTATCGCCGCTGCAGGAACATCAAGAGTGTATGGCTTGCCGTTTACGGTATATTCTGCTTTATCAAGCGTCATTTTTACAGTGTAGCCGTTTCCTTCAAGGCTTACTTCTCTGGTATCCTCGTTCCAGCCTACAGTCATTCCGAGACTTTCAGCAATAAAACGTACCGGAACAAGCGTTCTTTCGTCAATTATTATAGGTGTAACCTTATCATCTGTCTCATCAATTTTTACAATATCGTTTCCGACCATAGCATATGGACTGTCGATAAGCAGCTTCATTGTAAATGTTCCTATGCTTCCGTTGCCGATCGTATATGTTCCATGACTGCCCGCGAGGTCGGGATTGGTCACCTTCTGTCCGTCCACTACCGTATAGCCCTCAAATATCGGAATCTCTTTAGTTTCCGCGCCGAGGTAGTAGCTTACGTTAGCCGGTTGATTGTAGTGGTTATTTTGCATAGCTATGGACGCTCTGTATAATGAGTCATGCATAAGCGTAGGGATCTTATATGAGGTCGGGATCGCCGTTGAATAAATTCTTATTTCAGTCTCATCCGTGGTTTTCCACACGATCTCATCACGCCAGTCTCCGAACAGATCAGCCGCAGCACACGGAACTGCCTTTGTTCCGCTGTTTGACGCACAGCCTGTTGCTTCCATGAGAATATCTACTGTTTTATCCTCCCAGTTCCATTTTGAAACTGTAACTCCGTCAAGGAACTCACTTAATAAATCGCCATCCCAATAAACCTTGAAGTTAACCGGTAATGAGCCTGTAAGAGCAACGCTGCCGTCAGGATTTCTGAAATCTATTGTGTTCCATTCGTCAACTATCGTTTCGCCTGTAAAGCTTGACGGTATCTGCGCCGTTGATGCCCATACCTCGTGACCTTTGTATGTCGGGTCAATATCTCCGGAACGGCTTCTGCCGGTATCCTTATTCTTTCCGTAACCCCATGTTACCTGTCCGGTTCTTGCGTCATGCAGATCAGTATTAGCCATAAGCGCTGAATTTTCATGACATGCCCATACGAGATATCCGTTAAAATCGGGGTCCATTTTTGCTACATCAAACGCGTCGCCGTGGAGAAGCTTCTGCGGCTTTCCGTCATTATCATATGCCTTTGTCGCGTACATTTCAGAGCCGTCGTTGTCAATCGCTGCTGGACCTGACAGAATTTCGTCTTTGCCGTCAAAATCAACGTCAGCGACAATCATATTATGATTCCACGCGCCCCATATCGTGTCAGGATTATCCTCGTTAGGAGACATAAATTCCCAGTCGGTCACGAATTTGTTATCCTCAAGATGCCATGCCGCCGCGCCTACATTATCCCATGCACCGCGCACCATGACAACAGCAGGCGTCACGCCGTCAAGATACGCAAGACCAAACAGGAAGTGGCTTGCGCGCTTTGTGAGTCGGCCTGTATCAGTATATCTGTACGACCAGCCCGATAACGGCTCCTTTGCCGGAAGTAAATCTGTTCTGTCAAGCTCAGCGCCTGTTTCACCGTCATAGACCGAAAGAAACTCGGGAGTTGAAACGACATACTGTCTGTCCTGGAAAATCGCAAGATTGTCCGGATTCTTTGTATAATCGGTTATGCCGTCACCGTTAACGTCACCGACTTTATTACCGGCACCGTCAATTGTTCCCTCGAATGAACGCATTACAACCTCTGATTTACCATCACCATTAAAATCATAAACCATCATGTTTATATCATGCTCGTTGATCTCATTGGGACCGATATCTATCGTCCACATATGCGTTCCGTCTGTTTTATACGCTTCGATAAGCGGATAATCGGTTCTTTCCTTTGTGGTGTCCATACTCGGAATACGGCGCAGCAATATCTCATACTCGCCGTCGCCGTCAAGATCGCCGACCGCTCCGTCATCTATGTTATAGCCCGCTCTTTCCGTAACCTTAAAGGATATGTAATTATTGCTCCACGCGGTTGTCTCAGTGCTTGTACCATTCTCCGAGCCGTTTACAACCTCTGTCAGGATATATTTCGCCCCCGCCGGAGCGTCTATATCAAAATAGCTTGACGCGTTAAGCGGTTCGTTATTTAGCTTTTCGCCGTTTCTGTACAGATTGTAGCATAGATCGTTTGAATCCGTGCCGAGAAAACGCCAGCTCACAAGCGTGCCGCCTTCACCCGGAACGGCCACAAGTCCGCGTGTAAGAGCTTCAAATCTCCGTTCATTTTTCGGCCTGCTCTGATAAAGCTTTTCGGTTTCCGCTCTGTCCTCGGCTTTAAATTCATCAGTGTAGTGTCCAAGTGTCATGCCGTCAGCATCAGGGCCTGAAAAAGCCTCATACTGCGCCATTGCAGGAACACATGATGCCAGCATAGCAACAGCTGACACGCCCGCTATAAGTCTTTTTTTCATTGCTATCTTCCTTTCTTTTTGTGGATTTTATGTCAACTCATATAAGCTCTATGAATGATGCTTCGGTCTTATTTTCGCTTACCGGCATATTGAAATATAACCGTGTTCCGTCATTTGAAAATGACGGGTTCGGATGCACATGCCATTTCCATACGACATCCTGCAAATTGGGAATTGCAATTTCATGTATCGCTTTCTTATTTCCCTTTTCATATATGTATATATCGGGCGAATATCCCGGATAGCACCGATCTCCTGCAAAAAGCGTTCTGTCATGGTTTCCGTCAATATGGTTGCCTATTCCGCCGAGTACCTCAAGCTCTTCTCCATCCTTAGAGAATCTTGCGATATAGCTTGAATGCATTTCGATATGTCCGTTATTCTCAAACTGCCTTGTTGCCATATATGTATTATCATCATACCACAGCTGATGCACCGGCTTATCCGCGATCATATGCGATACACCGGTATCAATATCAACGCATCCGAGTGCTCCGAAAACCGGACAGTCTTTCACTCCTATTCTCATCATGATTGATGTCGCCGAAGGATTAAGCTGAACATGACTTACCGATACCGTATCCTGTACCGGCGTTAAGCCGTGGCTTTTAACCATTTCGGTCAACTCATCCCCGCTCATAATCATTTTTATTTTATCATTACGGGTATCCAAAGTGTAAATACCGGATGTGTTAATCATCGGATAATCGGGATTTTTGTCAAGAAAGCTTTCTGAAACAGAAAACGGATAAATTCTGTTCTCAGCCCTATGGCTTTCCTTTGCATAAATCTTATGCTTGATTTTTAAGCTGTCGACATCCATGATTATAAAAGCCGAAACCTCACCGCTCATATCTCTGAATACAACTGTGCTGTTGTCTATAAATGTTGCGGAGGGACCATTATGATTAAGACATTCAACCGTATATACATGTCTGTGATTTGTCAGATCAGTATTACAAATCCATATTTCCATGCCTTCCTTTTGTTTCATGTCCTTCTTTTTTGCATAGACGATTCTTTTACCGTCAGGGCTTTCTATCATTCCACCGTTCATACCTATAAAGGTTGAGGCTTCGGTATTTACAATTTTATTGATAATCATCATTCTTCTCCTATCAATTATGTTGTTCAAGCCAACGCAATGCTGAATAAGCATACGCGGCAGCTCCGCAGTGCAGTACAGAATCATCAAACCTTACCTTAGGATGATGCTGTCCGTAAATATATCCGTCATTTATGCTGCCCGCAACCAAGAATATGCTAACAGTCGGGACCTCGTGACTTACAAATGCAAAGTCTTCACTTCCCCCGCCCGGCTTACCTCCTGATATTTCCGAAAGGCTGATTGCATGGCTGTCAAACATCTCCTTCATACAGCTTAATACCGCATTTGATAGTTCTTCGTCTATAACCATACACGGGCAAAAATCATAAAATTCCGTAGTAACTTCACATCGTAAAGCCATACCCACGCCTTTGCCGATTTCTTCTATACGCTTTTTTATCAGCTCGCCCACTTTGTTATCCGGATCTGTCGTGCGAATCGTGCCCCACATTTCCGCTTTATCAGGGATAACGTTTGACGTTTGTCCTGCTTCAAAACGACCTGTTGTAAATACGCCGTAATCATGACCGTCTATTTCTCTGCTGTTTATTTCCTGAAGCGCCAAATGAATATGCGCAGCTGCTGTTATCGGATCAATAGTTTCATGCGGTACCGAGCCGTGTCCTCCTTTTCCCTGTACAGTTATGTGATACTGTTCACATGATGCGGTAGAAATACCACCGCCTGCAACCATTACCGTTCCGGACGGAAGAGGCAATCCGGCAGTTACGTGTATCATTACCGCCGCGTCAACATGAGGATCTTCAAGTACTCCCGCTGAAATCATGTCCGGTGAGCCTTGAAAAATTTCCTCTGCCGGCTGAAATTCCAGCTTGACAGTTCCCTGTATCTCTGATTCATGAGCCTTTAAAAGCTTTGCTGCACCGAGCAGCATAGCGGTATGCATGTCGTGTCCGCATCCGTGCATTCTGCCTTCCGTTTCACTGCGATAATCGATATCGGCTTCCTCATAAATTGGCAGAGCATCCATGTCAGCGCGCAGTAGAATGGTTTTACCGGGCTTTTTTCCGCCGCATACCGCAACAAGTCCCGCTCTCCCCATCTCAACAGGTGTATAACCAAGCTTCTCCAGCTGCTCTTTTACAAAGGCTTTGGTGAAGGTTAAATCAAATCCTACCTCAGGATGCCGGTGAAGCTCTCTGCGTATCTTTTTCAATTCCGGTCGTAGATTTATCGCTTCTTTTAGAAACTGACATGCTCTCTCCATGTGATGCCCTCCTAAATACTAATATGTATTATTATATCATTAAATATAAAATAAAGCAATAAAAAATGAATTATTTGTATTAATAAAATTACTATATGATAGATAATGAAAACAATAAAAGACAAAGGACATCTGATCCATGTTAAACTTACGCAAAAAAGCCTGATACCGCAATCAAGATAAACGTATTAAATTTTTATGCAGAGATTATGGGGTTTCTGATGTCTCTCTTTCTTCACAGTCTCAAATATCAGTTTTTTGACAGACTTTTTGCCTGTCTTATTTGTATGCACAAAAATATAAATAAACAGCATAACGAGTTACTATTATAACTCATTATGCTGTTTCGCTTTCCAGTGCGTCAATATCTCAAGCCTAATTGGAGTAAAGCTCATTGAGCGTACCAATCAGGGAGCACATCTGACTGCTGCCGGTTTAGAGTCTGTCCTTTCCGCGCTCGGAAATCAAATCGACTGTTTTGTGTCGCCGTGTAATTCCACAGAATGGCAAAAACAGTATAGTATTTTTCTTCTTGACAAGCTGCCTTGCCGCATTGCCGTTCCTCGCAAACACCGTTTGGCAAAGAAAAAAGGCCTCTCTTGGTCTG
>JAFLUC010000105.1 GCA_022509005.1 Oscillospiraceae bacterium
ACAGCCGATGCCGGTGATTCACTTGAAAATCTGATACAGACCTCCTTCCCGTATGTATACGCGCATGAGATGATAGACGACTGTATTGAACGGCTGAAGGATTACTCTGAGGATCATATTCCTGTGCTGGACAACTCTAACCAGCTTCTCGGAGTCATTACCGCGGCAAGTATTATTGAGGTTGTGGATGACGAGCTGGGCGAGGACTATGCAAAGCTCGCGGGTCTGACCGCCGAAGAGGACTTGAAAGAACCGCTCATGGAAAGCATGAAAAAACGTATGCCGTGGCTTCTGGTGCTGCTGGGTCTCGGTATGGTCGTTTCGGGAGTTGTCGGCGGCTTTGAAAAGGTCGTTTCGCAGCTCACCCTGATTATGGCATTCCAGTCCTTAATTCTTGACATGGCCGGTAATGTAGGAACGCAGTCGCTCGCGGTAACGATCCGCGTGCTTATGGACGAAAATCTGACAGGAACGCAAAAGTTCCATCTTGTGATAAAAGAAATGCGGGTCGGCCTCGCAAACGGAATGATATTAGGTGCTATCTCATTTGTTCTTGTGGGATTATATATCATGCTTTTCAAACAGAAGGCAGTTCTGTTCAGCTTTGCGGTATCAGGCTGCATAGGAATTTCCCTGGTGCTTGCCATGCTGATATCCGGCACGGTCGGCACGTTGATCCCACTTTTCTTCAAGAAGATCAAGGTTGACCCGGCAGTTGCGTCAGGACCGCTCATTACCACGGTCAACGACCTCGTCGCTGTTGTAACCTATTACGGAATGAGCTGGCTTTTGCTGTTACAGGTCCTGCATCTGGCTTAAAATAAAAAATGCCCTCGGCGTACGCCGAAGGCATTTTTATTATTCCATAGTATTAACAGCTGCTCTTTCTATTGCAAGACCCTTCTTGTATCTTTCGATAAATACGTTAAAGCCTTCCACCTGATCCGGCTGCGGCTCAAGCGTCATGCCGCGGCTATCGGCAAATACCTTGTTTTCAAGGTACATATCAAGCGTTTCGCCGTCTTCTTTCTTTATCATGTAATCAGCAAGAAGCGCCATACCCCATGCGCCGCCCTCTCCGGCTGTTTCCATAACAGTTACGGGCGCGTCTATCGCGTTTGCCGTGATTTGCTGACCTACCTTCGGCGTCTTATAAAGTCCGCCGTGACCTGTGATGCTGTCGAGCTTTACGCCCTCATCAACAAGCATGATATCAAGACCGATTTTGAGAACGCTGAGCGTTGAATACAGTGTAGCCTTTGCGAAATTCGGGAAATCAAATTTGCTCTCCGGCGTCCTTACAACGAGCGGACGTCCTATTTCCATGCCTGTGATATTCTCGCCCGACACATAGTTGTATGTAAGCACATTTCCGCAGTCGGGATCGCCCTTTACCGCCTCAAAATAGAATGTATCATACAGCTTCGGCATGCTGACCTCTACACCATACGCTGTAAGACAGCCCTTGAAGCAGTTTACCCACGCGTTGAGATCTGACGTACAGTTGTTGCAGTGTACCATACCGACAAGATCGCCTGACGGTGTTGTTACAAGATCGATCTCCGGATGAACAGCCTTTAAGTCCTTTTCAAGAACAACCATACCGAATACAGATGTTCCGGCCGAGATATTTCCCGTGCCTACCTTGACGCTGTTCGTTGCAGCCATACCTGTTCCGGCATCGCCCTCCGGCGGACACATCGGAATGCCGGGCTCGAGCTTTCCGCTAACGTCAAGCAGCTTTGCGCCCTCGGCTGTGAGTACGCCCGCATCGTCGCCCGCTAAAAGCACCTCCGGCAAAATACTATCCAATGTCCACGGCAAATCTTTCGTAAGCTCGTTAAACTGATCTATCATTCTTGTGTTGAATTTTCTTGTTTCTATATCGATCGGGAACATACCGCTTGCTTCACCGACTCCGAGCACCTTTTTGCCCGAAAGCTTCCAGTGAATATATCCTGCAAGCGTCGTCTGGAACGCTATATCCTTAACGTGAGCCTCGCCGTTAAGCATTGCCTGATAAAGATGCGCAATGCTCCAGCGCTGCGGGATAGGATAATTGAAAAGCTTTGTGAGCTTTTCCGACGCTTCCTCGGTTATCGCGTTTCGCCATGTTCTGAACGGAACAAGAAGCTCGCCGTCCTTATCAAATGCCATATATCCATGCATCATGGCGCTGAATCCGATTGCCGCAAGCTGCGTTATTTCTACGTCATACTGCTCCTTAACGTCCTTTGCGAGCTGAGAATAGCAATCCTGCAAGCCCTCCCATATCTCTTCGAGGCTGTAAGTCCATATTCCGTTTACAAGACTGTTTTCCCAGTCATGGCTTCCGCTGGCGATAGGCGCCTTATCCTCGCCTATAAGCACCGCCTTTATTCTTGTTGAGCCGAACTCAATTCCGAGCACCGCTTTTCCTGATTCAATATATTCCTTCATGGGCATTTCCCCCTTAATTTATTTCTTTTCTTAATTATACAACATTGACCTATTCTTGTCAATGCAGAAATTAGGCTGATAAAAAATTATCAAAATGTCTTGACATTTAAGCTGAAATATTATAAAATATATGTGCTTAATATTCTTTAAAACTTTTCTGAAATGATACAGTAATTATAGCTGCACACAATCATATTGGGTATTCCGAGATGTTTGTTTAATTGAAGGTAGCTGAAGCCGGCATAGACCTGCGCGCCGGAATACAGCATAACTGTACTTTTACATATAGAAAAATATATAAGCAATCATTAAAAATTGGATATGCCTCCGATTGCGTGTGGGATAAATTAATCACATTAAAATGGAGGTGTTTAAAATAACTGAAATAGTTTTAATTATACTGATAATAATAGCTATTGCAGCAGGCGCAGCCGCCGCTGTAATGGCATATAAAAAAGGCTTTGCATCAGGTATTGAACACAGAAAACAGATCGCAGAATCACAGTTCGGTTCTGCTGAAGAAAGAGCTAAGCAGATAGTTTCAGAGGCTGAGCGTTCAGCCGAGAACAAGAAACGTGAAGCGCTGCTCGAAGCCAAAGAGGAAAATCAGAAGCTGCGCGCCGAGGTTGACAGAGAGATCAAGGAGCGCCGCAACGAGATTTCCCGTCAGGAACGCAGAGTTAATCAGAAAGAAGAAACTCTTGATAAAAAGACTGAAAACCTTGAAAAGAAGGAGCAGTCTTTAAACGGAAGGCTCAAAGCGCTCGAAAAGAAAGAGAATGAGCTGGCAGAAATCAAGCAAAAGCAGACAGAGGAGCTTGAGAGGATCTCAGGACTCACACGTGACGAGGCAAAAAGCATTCTCGTACAGGAGATCGAGATGGCCGCAAGACACGATGCTGCTGTTATGGTTAAAGAAATTGAGCAAGAGGCAAAGGAAACTGCTGAGAAGAAGGCAAAGAATATCGTTGCCATGTCGATTCAGAAGGTTGCTGCAGATCACGTATCAGAAACCACAGTTTCGGTTGTCAACCTGCCGAGCGATGAAATGAAGGGTCGTATCATAGGTCGTGAGGGTAGAAATATTCGTACTCTTGAAACGCTCACAGGCGTTGATCTTATTATCGATGATACTCCGGAAGCTGTTATTGTATCAAGCTTTGACCCGGTAAGACGTGAAGTCGCTAAGCTTTCACTTGAAAAGCTTATTGTTGACGGGCGTATTCATCCGGCAAGAATAGAAGAATCGGTTGAGAAATCACGTAAGGAAGTTGACGCGATCATCAAACAAGAGGGTGAGAACGCGGCATTCTCAACAGGTGTACACGGACTGCATCCTGAGCTTATAAAGCTTTTAGGTAAGCTCAGATACAGAACAAGCTATGGACAAAACGTATTAAAGCACTCCGTAGAGGTTGCACACCTCGCAGGAGTTATGGCAGGCGAGCTTGGCTGTGACGTCAACCTCGCAAAGCGCGCGGGACTTCTTCATGACATCGGTAAGGCCGTTGACCATGAGGTTGAGGGCTCGCACGTAACAATCGGCGCGGATATCGCTAAGAAATTCCGTGAAAATAAAGATGTCGTACATGCTATTATGGCACATCACGGCGACGTTGAACCGCAGACTCTTATTGCTGTTCTCGTACAGGCGGCTGATACTATTTCAGCGGCGCGTCCGGGCGCAAGAAGAGAAAATCTTGAAACATACATAAAGCGTTTGCAGAAGCTTGAAGAGATCGCAGGCGAGTTTGAAGGCGTTGAGAAGTCATTCGCAATTCAGGCAGGCCGCGAGATCAGAATTATGATCAAGCCGGAGGTCGTTTCAGATGATGCGATGATTATCGTTGCTAAGGAAATTGCAAAGAAAATAGAAAGCGAGCTGGAATACCCGGGTCAGATCAAGGTAAGCCTTATTCGTGAAACCCGCGCGGTTGACTACGCTAAATAACTCGCTTTCGCTGAAACCAGAAATTAAGGAGCATAGCCGGATGCTGATAACAAGCGTATCCGCTGTACGATAAAGGTACGGCGAACGATACATTGCTGTCATTCTTCTACCCGTTCGGCATGCTCCTTTTTTATCTATTAATTCGGAGATATAAGTATGAAGATTTTGTGTATAGGCGACATAGTGAGCCGCGTAGGCAGAGATATGCTGTTTAAATATGTTGACGACCTGAAATACCGCGAAGGGATCGATTTTGTTATCGCCAACGGCGAGAACTCCAACCATGGCAGAGGCATGACAAAATCATGCTACAGCGAGATGAAGCGCGCGGGCGTTGACGCCTTCACCATGGGCAATCACGTATGGGGCGCAAAGGATATAATTTCTATAATGGAAACCGACGGTGATGTTGTTCGTCCGGCAAACCTGCCCGAGGGCGTACCGGGCAGCGGCAGCATAATTCTCACCGCTAAAAACGGCGTTAAGGTCGGGATCATAAATCTCATGGGACAGGTAGAAATGACTCCCTGTGAGAATCCGTTCGCCGCAGCCGAAAAAGAGGTTCAGCGCGTTCGCGGGATCACACCTGTAATTATTGTGGATTTCCACGCGGAGGCAACCTCAGAGAAAATGGCAATGGGCTATTTCCTTGACGGAAAGGTAAGCGCCGTTTTTGGAACGCATACGCATATCCAGACTGCCGATGCAAAAATTCTCGCAAACGGTACAGGCTATATAACAGATATCGGAATGACAGGCCCCGCCGATTCCATTCTCGGGATGAACAAGAAAATTATAATGAACCGCTTCCGCACGGGAATGCCGCAAAGATTTGAGCTTGCCGAGGGCAGGGGTCAGTTCTGCGGCTGCATTTTCACAGTCGATGAAGAAACAGGAAAATGCACGGATGTCAAGCGGCTTTGGATGGAGAATTAAGATGAAAAAATTCATAACAGCCGCCGTCCTTGCCGCGGCGATGACACTGCCGCAGTGCGCGCAGGCAGAAACGACTGAAAATATTTATTTTAATAACAAAAAGCTTGATACCGTCTGCAGCGATAACGGCGAGACGAAAATTGCAATACGATCCTTTTTTGAGGATGCCGGATATACGGTATTATGGAGCGAGGAACACAGCCGCGTTACAATATTCAATTCCGACAGGCTCATATATATGTACACGGGAAATAACGTCATATTTCTCGGCGAAACGGGGTTTTTCCTCAGCAGCGATATAACATACATTGACGATAATGTCGTAATGCCGGTAGACGCGGTGAAGATAGCGCTTGACGCGTCTGTCGAATACAAGGGAAACGATATTTATATAGAAAGCACCGCGACTTGCGACACCTCCGGCTGGAAGTATAAAATACTCTCGCTTACAAACGCGGAACGTGAAAAGAACGGACTAAGTCCGCTCGTATGGAACGCAAATCTTTCACAGGCAGCGGAAAGCCACTGCCGGGATATGATTTCGCGCGGATATTTTTCACACACTACGCCGGAGGGACTCACCCCGTTTGACCGGCTCAAACGTCTCGGAATCAAATACACAAATGCCGCGGAAAATCTTGCGGCGGGTCAACCCGATCCCGAAGCTGTATTTAACGCATGGATGGCAAGCGAAAAGCATCGGAAAGCTATTATGAATCCCAAGGTTACGGAAATGGGCGCGGCATTCGTGCGCGGCGGTAAATACGGAATTTACTGGGCGCAGGAATTTGCAACGACAAAATAGTAATTTCAGACAGCAAAATGGGCTTTTGCAAAACTCACGTTCTGCAAAAGCCCATTTCTTTTTGATAAAGCTTATTTATTCAGCTTGTTCTCATAGTCCTCGACCATCTTCTTTACCATCTGGCCGCCGATTGAACCTGCCTGCTTTGAAG
>JAFLUC010000106.1 GCA_022509005.1 Oscillospiraceae bacterium
CCTCAGGTATAAATCCGACACCTGTTGTATTTATATACACGCCGCCGCTGCCGCCAATTACCTTTGTATCTCCGGCAATAACAGTAACTCCCGCTTCTTCTGCCGTTTTCGCCATTGAATCTGCGATAGCTGAAAGCAGTTCTGTATCTGCACCTTCTTCGATTATATACGCGCTTGTTATATACTTCGGCGTTGCGCCGCGCATGAGCAGATCGTTTACTGTTCCGCATACCGCGAGTCTGCCTATATCTCCGCCGCGGAAAAACAGCGGCGTTACAACAAAGCTGTCTGTAGTTACAGCGATCTTTGCCGAACCGTCAACAACTGCGCTATCCTCCATCATGTCAAGAACAGGATTAGCGTTTGCCTTTCTGAATATATTATCTATAAGCTGCGAAGTGGAACGTCCGCCGCTGCCATGAGCCATAGTTATCTTCATATATTCTACCTTCTTTTATTTATATAATAGTGGAAACACGAGCCTTCCATCGACACCATACACGCCCCCTGCGGTGCATCAGGTGTGCAAACTTTTCCAAACATCGGGCATTCGTTTGGGCTTTTCAGCCCCGATATAATCTGTCCGCAGCTACAGGCGTTATTATAAAGCTTATCATAAACAAGCTCTGCACTTCCCGCGTCAAATTCCATATACTCCTCGCGCAGCTTCATGCCTGATCCGGGAATTATACCCATTCCACGCCAAGCAGCATCACATGGTTCAAAATATTTATTAACTGTTTCCTGAGCCTTGGTATTGCCATCATAGCTTACAACCGACGGGTACATATTAAGTGATTTTCCGCCTTTAAGCTTTATAAGGGCATATATTGCCATAAGCAGTTCTTCACCCTCGAAGCCTGCTGTGACAAACGGCATACCCAGCTCTTCCGCCATTTTTTCAAACAGTCTGTGACCTGTTATTACACTCACATGACCGGGAGCAAGGAATCCTGTTACTTCCGTTCCAAGCTTTACGACCTCACGAATTGCCCCCGGCATTGTTTTCAGCGCCGTAAGCAGTCGTATATTTTTTATACCGCTTTTAATAAGCTGCTCAATAATAAGCGCATACACAGGCGTTGTTGTTTCAAAGCCGACCGCAGCGAATATGAACATATGCTCCGGCTGATCTTCGGCAAGTTTTAAAATCTCAAACGGTGAATATATCATCTTAACCGACCCACCCATTGCTGTTGCGTCACGTAAAGATCTTTCAGAGCCTCTCACGCGCATCATATCGCCGAAAGTCACAACGGTAGTATCGGGCGTTAATGACAGCTCCACAAGCCTGTCAATATACGATGCAACCGTCACGCACACAGGGCAGCCCGGACCTGATATAAGACGTATCTTAGGTGAAAGCATACCTGCAATCCCGTTTTCGGAAATTGCCGCCGTATGCGTTCCGCATACCTCCATTATGGTGAGCGGTTCGCCATCATATTCTTTAAGCTGCTTCTTTATTTCGTTTAAATCAGCCATTTCCAAGCTCCTCTAATTCACGGAACAGCTCTTCCATTTCCTTTGCCTCGTTTTCGCTTATTTTTTGAATAATAAGCCCCGCATGAACAAGAACATGATCGCCCGGCTTAACGCTTACTATTCCTGCATTAGCCTCAACTATATTTCCGTTATAATCAATTTTTGCAATGTTATCCTTAAGACTTTTTACAAGCCCCGGCGCAGCAACGCACATTGTCACTACCTCCTTTTTTCATTTGACAGATACCACGCTTGACCTAATGCAATTCCGCCATCATTGGTCGGTACCTGCTCATTTATATATACATTATAGCCCTTTCCTTCAAGTCTGTCAATACAAAGCTCAGTGAGTATCCTGTTTGCAAACACTCCACCAGAGAGGACTATATTTTTTTCGGTTTGATTTTCAGCATACTCACAGACTGTGTTAACGATTGCCATATGGAATCCGAGCGCAAGACTATTCTTATCCGCACCGCGACTTAATGCGTCATAAATCTGCCTTATAAGTGTGGCAGTATTCCATCTGCCTTCCTTTATCGGAAGTGTAAGCGGATATGCTTCATCGGAGGCTGCCGCCGCATTTTCAAGCATTATCGCACATTCGCCCTCATATGAGTTATAGTAACATATACCTAATATTGCCGATACCGCATCAAACAGACGTCCCATGCTCGATGAAAGCATTGTGTTTATTTTGTTCTTAACAGCCGCCTTTATAATCGGCGCGTTTGAGGTCTCCGGTTCAATTCCAGCTGCTATGAGATAGCATTCTGATGTCAGTGCGCTGTCCTTTGCAGATTCATCCCCGCCTAATAGCGGTGTATATTCGAGTCCTCCAATACGGGTAAATCCGTTTTCATAGCGGATTATCTCCCCGCCCCATATATTCCCGTCAGTGCCGTAACCTGTACCATCAAATATAAATCCGAGCGCTCTTTTTTGTTTGTGCTCAGCCATGACCGACGCCATATGCGCATAATGATGCTGAAGCTTTTCTCCATTTGCATATCTCGTACTGAAATAACCGGGGTGCATATCGCCTATTATCCTGTCCGGCTTTATTCTAAGCAATTCTCCAAGCCGCTCCATATTATTTCGCCATACGTTATAAGCGTCGGCATTTTCAAGATCACCGAAATACTGGCTCATATATGCCCGTCCGTCCTTCGCATAGCAGAATGCCGCCTTTAAATCGCCGCCTGCCGCAAACACAGCCGTATTTTGGGGCATATCAATCTCCACCGGCAGCGGAGTATATCCCCGCGCGCGGCGAATCAACTGTACACGTCCGCGTATAACCCTGCATACGCTGTCATCGAGCGGTGTTAGAATACGGCGGTTATGGCTCAATATCTCAAAGCCGCCTGTTGATTTACGAAGTGCTACAATTCTTTCATCGTCAATTATTATCGGTTCGCCCGACACATTAGCGCTTGTCGTAACTAGAGCGCCGCATTTTTTCGTAAGATAATGCTGGACAGGATTGCATGGCAAAAACGCACCTATGCTGTCACTTGCAGAGCATACAGCCTCGGCAAATTTATTGTTTCTTGACTTAACCAGTACAATAGGTCGTGCAGCAGATTTCAGAACCTTTTCCTCTGCTTCGGATACAACCGCAAAACTGTGTATTTCCGAAACAGTGTTAAACATAACAGCGAACGGCTTTGCGTCACGCTGCTTTATTTCTCTTATCCGCTGTGCTGCGCCTTCATCAAACGCGCTGCATACAAGGTGATAGCCGCCTATATCCTTAACAGCGACTACGCCACCGCTTTTTATTGTTTCCACTGCTCCATCAAGAGGATCACCCGGTACAGTGTATGAAAGAATCGGACCGCATTTGTTACAAGCTATTGTCTGAGCATGGCAACGGATATTTTTTATATCCGTATATTCCTCTCGACATTCGGCGCACATCATAAAATCTGACATCGTTATATTATCTCTGTCATACGGAAGCGCATCTATTACAGAATATCTCGGTCCGCACTGAGTACAGCTTATAAACGGATGGCGATAGCGACGATTATCTTTGTCCTCAAATTCTGCAAGGCAGCTATCGCACACAGTGATATCGGGCGTGATAAGCGGTATATCTGTATTTTCCTCGCCACTAGGAATTATTGTAAATCCGACATACTGCGAACTGTCCGTTTCTTCTATAGAAAATGACGCTATAATCGCCATAGGAAATGACTGTATTGAATTTTTAAAAGCAGTCATTCGCTCCGGTGTCCCTTGCGCGATAACCTCAACGGCGCCGCCGGTGTTTTTTATAGAGCCGCATATTCCGAATCTTTCTGCCGCACGTTTGACGTCCGGTCTGAACCCGATACCTTGCACAAGTCCGGTTATAATATATTTTTCAGTCATATCAATATTTAAATAAGTGTCCGCACAATTGTGCGGACACTTTTTGTTTTATTTATTTTCCTCTGCCGCTTTCTTTGCAGCTGCTGCCGCCTTTTTAGCAGCCGCAGCCTTTTTCATTTCCTCAATTTGTTCCGGCGTGAACTTCGGCTTCGCCGGAGCCTCCGGCTTCGGCGGAAGCGGAGCGCCTTTATACGTGTCAACACGCTTTGTATAATCCGGTTCAGAATAATGAACATCTGTTATGAGACAGTTTTTCGGACAACCATTTTTACAGTTTTCACACTGTACGCAGCCCATTCTGTCTATACTCCATGTTCTCTCATTGCGGTCAACCGTAATTGCGCCTGACGGACACTTTCTCTGGCATGATCCGCAGAAGATACAGTCATCGATATTGATCTGAATGCTGCCTCTTGTACGCTCGGGATATTCGCGCGGTACAACAGGATATTCCTTTGTTACCGGCTTAGAAAACAGGTTCTTTAAAGCGAACTTCGTAAATTTCATTAATGTAGACATATCGGTTCCCTCCCTGTTATCTTTCTGTACAGCTTATGCACGGGTCAATCGTGAGTACAAGAATCGGCACGTCTGCAAATTCTGCACCCTCAAGCGTTTTTAAGAGAGGCGTGAGATTTGCAAATGTAGGTGTTCTTACTCTTGCACGGTCTAAGAACTTCGTTCCGTTTGCGCGTACATAATATATTGCTTCGCCTCTAGGCTGCTCCATACGTGCGAATGCTTCGCCGTTCGGATTACCTTTGATATCAATTGAAATCTCAGTATCAGGTATCTTTGCAACAGCCTGACGAATTATATCAATTGACTGGAATATCTCACCTATACGCACCTCACAGCGTGCATATGAATCGCAGTTTTTGCTTGTTATAATTTCAAAATCAATATCTTCATATGCGGCATAACCGAGCTTTCTTGTGTCTATCGCAATATCGCTCGCTCTCATCATCGGACCTGCCGCGCCGAGTCTGATCGCTTCATCTCTTGTGAGAATACCTACATCACGCAAACGTGATTCAACTGAGTAGTCATGAAGGAATACATCTGTAAGAGCCTTCAATTCTTTCTCCATTGCGTTAAAGTTATTAACGAACTTAGCAAGCATTTCAGCCGGCATATCCTTTAACACTCCGCCTACCTTGTTTACAGAGAATATAACACGTCCGCCTGTTGCTTCTTCAAACATATCAAGCACGTGCTCTCTCATTCTCCAGCACTGATAGAACAGTGCCTCAAATCCGAATGCATCGGCAAGAAGTCCGAGCCAGAGAAGATGTGAATGTATTCTTGACATCTCAGCCCAGATCGTTCTTAAATATTTCGCTCTGTCCGGTATCTCGGCATCAAAAATTCTCTCAACTGCCTCAACATAGCCCATTCCGTGCATGAACGAACAAATTCCGCAGGTTCTCTCTATTACATATACGAAATCGTTAAAATCGCGCTTCTCAACGAGCTTTTCAAGTCCGCGGTGTATATAACCGATCTTTGGTATCGCTTCTACAACCTTTTCATCCTCTAAAACGAGATCAAGATGAATAGGTTCCGGCAAAACCGGATGCTGCGGTCCGAACGGTACAATAGTTCTTTGTGACATTATGCATTACCTCCTTCCGCTGCTGCCTTCTTTGCTGCTGCGGCCGCTTTCTTTGCCGCTGCCGCCTTTTTCATAGCCTCGATCTCCTCCGGTGTAAACTTCGGCTTTGCCGTTTCCTTCTTAGCCTTAAACGGAGTTGGCTGGTCTATATTATAGAGACTTTCATGATAGTCAAGGTTTATATATTCTATATTCACTCCAAACAGCTCGCGGACTTCATTTTCATAAAGCGCTGCTGACGGATAAATATCTGAAATGCTCGGAACCTCATCGCCCTCTTTGACCGCAATCTTGTAGTTTACAAAGTTATACATCTCAGCGAACGAATACAGAAGATCATAGCCTTCCGCGGTATTCACACTGCATATCTGAACAAGACGAGCACGATTATTTTTTGCCTTGATCGCCTTTAGCGGAAGAAGATCAGGTGTTATTTCCACAAGTACATACTTTTCTCTCATTATTCCTTACCTCCCTCAGCATCCATTTTTGCGCGTTTCTCTTCAAGAAGCGCAACAGCCTTAACAACGCCGTCAATAATAGCGTTAGGTCTTGCGGCGCAGCCCGGAACATAGATATCTACCGGGATAACCTTATCAACGCCGCCTAAAATATTATAACACTCCTTAAACACGCCGCCGTTGCAGGCACAGATACCTACCGCGCATACAACCTTAGGTGAAGGCATTTGCGAATACAGCTGTTCAACAACTGCCTTGTTCTGTGAGTTTACTCCGCCTGTTATGAGGAGAATATCCGCATGCTTC
>JAFLUC010000107.1 GCA_022509005.1 Oscillospiraceae bacterium
ACAGGCAGCGGCACAGAGCCTGCTCCTGAGGTGGTAACAGCTGAATCAAAGGCAAAAACTGCATTAGGAACCGGAGACAATACTGTTGTTTTCACTTGGTAAGCAAACTCAGATGAGAAGGACAGCACAAGGAAGATATTTCTCTTGCGCTTCTGAATTAAAATAAAAATTGAAATTTAGGCACGAACCCCGCCGCGGCACATCCTGCGGCGGGGTTCGTTTCTGTTTTACCGTGGTTGTTAGTCTTGCAATCTTATGTCATAACAATTGCTAAAAAAATGACAAAATATCTGTAGTAAATGTCTGCGAAAAGAAGTGCTGAAAATTGCTGAAAAGTTCTGAAATAACAAAACCATGGGAAAAAGACTCAAGTTATCATATAATACAGATGGGAAATCGAGAAAGTGTGGTAGAACTAAAATACAAAGCGAACAACTTTTACAGATTTTTTGTGAATATTAACTAAAACTATTGCAAAATGAGTGATTATGTGGTATTATTTAATTTAGGAGTAAATTGATATACAGCCCTGTTATAGTTAGATTGGGCAAAAATGAATGGAGGTATTTTTATAATGAGAAAGTTTAAATTGCTGTCGTTATTAACAGCAGCGGCAATCAGCGCTTCCTGTTTCACGAGTCTTGCAATCACCGCAAGCGCTGCGGAAGATGCAAAAGTTAGTTATACGGTCGAGAATAAGACGTATGGAACAGAGGACACGATTACAGGCACCAGTAAAAATGGTGGTGATCCATCTGCATTAACCATTAAGGTTGCAAACGGAAATGATGGTGGCAGCGCGGCTGTTACGGCTATAACAGTAAGCGATGCTGTTGGCGCGGATAATATAGGCGAAGATTTTGATAATGATACTAAAGCAAGTACGTATTGTTTACCTATGAGAACTAATTGCGGTCTTCACAAAACCAGTCAAAATATTAATGCGGGCGCTATTGATGAGGGAACTTTTAAAATTCCATTGTGTGATGATGCAAACATTTTTGCTAAAAACGGTAAGGCCGGAGCAATTTCAAGCAATATAAATGCTTCTGCATTTGTTATTACAGCAAATGTTAACGGACATGCAAAGGCATCTTTTATAGGTCAATCAAAGGAGAATAAGGATAAACCGAATGACGAGAATCCGAATTTTGGATATATTTATGATCTTACAATGGATAAGCAATGCGCAAAAGGAGAAACAAAAAAATTCGAATGGAATTATGACGGCGAGACTCCAAAGTCCAGAGTTAAAGAGATCATTGATATAGAGTTTGATGTTGAGAAGGGACATAAGTACTTGTTCTTTAATGAAAGCTATACCGGCTTCTTGTTAGGTGTTGACTTTACATATGATAGTGATCAAAAGATAGAAGATCCTAAAGAACAGAAGGCGTTGCCGTTAGACACAAAGATGCTGCAGTTTGACACTATGACTGCGAGAGGTGCATCGGAGATAGAGAACTGTCTTATAAATGATTATCTGATGCTTAATGGAAAGGCATATATCGGTTGGGCAAACCAAACTTCAATTTCAGGCAAAATAAGAATGGAGCATAGTGCTACGTTTAATAACGGAGAGCTCACAAACGGTACAGCAATAAGTCTTATCCCTGAAAAAGATGGTAAGCTTGTTGCTATTGTTGAAAGCAGTAACACATCTTCTAACATGTCTAACAGAGAATTTCGCGCAATACAGTTCGATAAGGATACCAATGCAACTATAGCAGAGAGCCATGTTAAGATTGGTGCAAATAAACTAGAAGAGCCTACTACAAACAGAACACAGATGCTTATAATGGATGTAGTTGCCGAAAGCCCTGTATATCTGTATAATTATAATGGCGGCTTCAATATAAACAGCATAGAGATTGCCAACAATGATAAATTCACAGAAAAAACATATGACCTCGGAATTTTTGGCTCGGTTGAGGATGCCAAGAAAGCAACTGTAGATTTGACCGTTACAAAGCCTGATAACTATGGCAAGGGTGTAGGCGGCGCAAACGACAAAGGTCAATGGATACCCAATGAGGGAACGGGATCATTCTCATTAGAAACACCAATTAACAATGCGGTTTCTAAGCCTGAACATGGGTATAATTCGGAAACTGTATTCATGGGAGATGTGCAAATCTTCTTACAGTTAGTCAATATACCTAATTTGTGGACAGTTACAGCAAGCAAGAATGGGGAGCTTTGTAAAGAAGTAACGTCAACGGGCAAAGATGAGCTGCATCCCAAAACAGTAAGTGTAGAATAATCGGAGGTGAGTACAATGAGAAAATTATTTACAAATCCTGAAATTGAAATAAAAAAATTTGAATTGGAAAACATAGTAACTTCTTCAGCCGGGGAGATCCCGGAGGAGTACCACAACACTCTTAACGTTACTCAAAAGCTCTCCGATGTTGAGTTTTTGCAGTGGAGCGAATAAGCAGCAAATAATATGCTGCGAAGAGGGTCTCCGGACATACTTCAATCTTGAATTTCAAACGAACGCGCGCGGGGCAATATAATAGCCCGGCGCGTGTTTTGTTATTGGTTTAATTGTTGTGATAATTGACAAAATATCTGTAATATTTCTCATAATATTTAAGGCAGATAGGACAAATATAGTATATAATGTAAAATTAGATAAAAAGTTTTTTTTAAGGAGGAGATTTTTATGAGATCAAAGAAACTGATTGCGTTTGTGACTGCAGTAAGTACTGTTGCTGCGGCATTTACCGGAATCGGTATCGGATCACAGGCGGCGGATGCGGAAAAATTCTATAATTTCTCGAGTCTGACCGAGGAGAAATACGCAAAGGGCGGCGCAGATGTGTTTGACGGCGCGCTCCATCTTACGGGCACCGAGGATGCGAAGCCGCTTTCGGTTAACACATCGGTTGTAACACCGTCCGGCAGCTCGGAGAGCATAACGAGCGCGCTGATTACAAAGAAGCTTTCAGTAACGGTGCATCTTGAAGCGGGCGAGACGGTGGTTGAATACTACTGCGGCTCAGACAGTGCCGGTGCGGCTCAGAAAAATATTGACATGGTTGTTAAAAATGCTGCGGGTTCGACAGTTGCGTCTGAGGATAATTTAGAGCAAAAGGGAGAATCTGTAAAGCCATATACAATTTCGTATAGGGCGGAGACGGCCGGTGACTACACAATTGTTGACGGCGGATCAAGCTCAAACCGTACTATTGTATACGCGGTAGCTGTAACATCCGGTGAATATGATCCGGGAGCTACATCGGTACCGGCAACACAGAACCCGAACGCTACGGCAGTACCGACAGCGACACCTAAGCCGACGGTTGATCCTAACGCAAAGGCGGAGCTTACAATAACAAGAGAAGCCGGCTGGCTTGAATCAGCGTATGTAACATGGACAAATCCGGTTGCGGTTGACGGCTATAATGTATATGTAAAGCCGGATGGCGGCGCATACACAAAGATCGATGATGAGCTTGTACGCTATTACGGCTCATATTACCGCGCTGATGCTTTAGGTCTTAAAGCCGGCAAATATCAGATGAAAGTAGCGGCGGTAGTAGGCGGAAAAGAAGTAGCCGAGGCTGAGTCTGGGGTAGTTACGGTTGAGGCGCATATAAGAGAAGGTTTTGCGTTTGACCCAAGCTCATCACATTATAACAAGGACGGCGTAGGCGCGTACAAAAACGACGGTACGTTAAAGGACGGCGCTAAGGTTCTGTATATAACGGATAAAAACAAGGATACTGTTGAGCTGGACGTTATAACAGACACAACCAAGAATACGGTTACTACCGGTGTAGGTCTTTGCGATATCCTTTCACTTCGCGAGAAAAACAAGGCGGAAACTACTCCGCTCGTTATCCGCCTGATAGGTCAGGTTGAGGCGCCCTCAGGCATAAACAGCTCGAAATATGCGCAGATCAAAGCAACATCAAATGTAACCCTGGAGGGTGTGGGCGATGACGCGGCAACATATCACTGGTCACTTCTCATAAGAGATACGAACAATATCGAGGTAAGAAATATCGCGGTAATGGAATTCTATGATGACGGTATTTCACTTGATACAGCCAACTTTAATGATTGGATTCATAACGTTGATATATTCTACGGTCAGGACCGCGGCAGCGATCAGAAGAAGGGTGACGGATCTCTTGACGTTAAGTCAGGTTCAGACTACTGCACCTTCTCATACAACCATTTCTGGGACAGCGGAAAGACATCCCTCTGCGGCATGAAGGAGGATAACAATCAAGGTTATCACATGACATATTTCGGAAACTGGTTCGATCATTCCGATTCACGTCATCCGCGTGTAAGAGGAGATCAGGTACACGTATATAATAACTTCTATGACGGAATTTCAAAGTATGGCGTGGGCGCTTGTACAGGAAGCTCGGTTTATGTTGAAAAGAACGTATTCAGAAACGCTGTACACCCGGTTCTTATATCAATGCAGGGCACAGACGCCCAGGGTGACGGCACATTCTCAGACGAGGACGGCGGTATCATAAAGATGTATGATAATCAGATCGTTGGAGGTATACCGGTTATTTACGCTTCCGAATCAAATACAAACGATTTTGATGCGTATCTTGCAAAAACAAGAGAGGAAACAGTTCCTTCGACATACAAGACAAAGCAGGGCGGCACAACGTATTCAAATTTTGATACTGCATCGAATATGTACGCTTATACCCCGTTTGAGCTCAATGAGGTCGTAGCTCAGGTTACAAAGTATGCGGGACGTATTGAAAATGGCGATTTCACACACGAGTTCAATGATGAGGTTGATGACGCGCTCTATGACCGTGATCCGGTTCTCGGAAAGGCGCTTCAGAGCTATAAAACAACATTAAAGACTGAATATGCTACAGGCGCAGAATATCCGGAAACAGAAGGCGCACAGCCGACAGCAAGACCGACAACTGATCCGACAATTCCTACAGAGGATCCCAATAAGCCGACTGCGGCTCCGGAAACTAAGGCATATCCTATAACATGGGACTTCGGTGCTGAGCCGTTTACTGTAACAGAAGGCGATAGTGTTCATCCTGATACTAAGTATTTCCCGGCTGGAAGCACATCAGGACGTTATAACATCACAAGCTCATCAATTAAAGCTGCTGATTTCGGCGGTCTTAACTATAAGCTGAGCGGTACATCGGAAAACAACTATCAGGCATCAGGCAAGTCGTTCAGCGACGGCTTCAAAGGAACATGGCAGATCAAAACAGGTACCGGCGACGGCAGCTCAGTAAATAAGGCGTTCACGTTTATACCTGTTGTTGACGGTACAGTGACCGTTTACGCAAGAAGCGGAAGCAGTGATAAGGATTCAACACTGAATATTTTCCAGGGTACTGAGAAGATTACAGCTACATTGAAATCGACAGGTTCAGAGGGCAGCGATCCGCTTCCTGTGGTTGAAATGGAAATTGTTGCAGATAAGGAGGTTCAGATTTACGGTTCAGGCAATATCGGATTCTATGCGATCAAATATTCATCCGATAAGCCGCTGCCTACTGCAGATCCAACCCAGACTGAAAATCCTGATCAGCCGACAGATAAGCCATCTGATCAGCCGACAACTCAGCCTACAGACAAACCGTCCGATCAGCCGACAACTCAGCCGGCAGATCCGACAGCTACTCCTGTTCCGTGCGAGCCGCTCATACCGCTTACGGTAACGGCATTGCCGAAGGGTACAACAGCGAATTTTGAGTC
The DNA here is from genome assembly GCA_022509005.1 of Oscillospiraceae bacterium. GTDB lineage: Bacteria > Bacillota > Clostridia > UBA1381 > UBA1381 > Ornithomonoglobus. Next base: position 5,716 of record JAFLUC010000107.1, read on the forward strand.
TGTTACAGACAATGTAACCGTTACAGGGCCGACAGTTCTGACGGAGTATGTTGCGGTATATGCGGGAACACATAATGAAGAATTAAGAAAGATTGATGTAGACGGCAGCAACAAGAGCTTTGATAATAAGAGCAGATCATACACAAGAAGATTGAAGCTGGGCGGCGCGGTCGTATATGACGTAAACGGCGCACCGGGAATGCGTACGATCTCTGTAACACCGGCAGAGGCGGGAGCGCTTGTAATAGACTTCGCTCACGCGTCAAGCTCAGGTGACGCAAGAACAATAGCAGCATATCAGAATGGTGCAGAGATAGGCACAATGGATATCTCTGCAGGTGCTACAGATACATTTACAGTTGTTGTAGCAGCAGGCTCGCCTGTATATATCTACAGTAAGGTATCAGGTATCAACATTTACGGTATAACATTAATTGACGCTGCGGATATGCCTACACCTCCGCCGTCACAGCAGATAAAGCCGCTTCCGGCAGATACGC
>JAFLUC010000108.1 GCA_022509005.1 Oscillospiraceae bacterium
AAATAGAAAATATAAACGAACAGATGAATGAATTCATAGAAAGTATGGGCGGTCCTGAAGCGCTGCAGGAGGCAGAACAAAATATGCTTGCCGCAATGCAGGATGAGGAACAGGGCGATATGGAAGGTGGAGCCATGACAGCGCCTCTTTCGGAATTAATGAATAATATGCTCGGCGGACTTGGAATACCGTTTGGAGAGAAGTCGTCAGAGGGAGGGTCTATGCCGGGAGGCGGCACCAAGGCTGATAAAAAAAAGAAAGGAAAAAAGAACGGAAAAAAGAGTGTTCTTGACACATATGGTACTGATCTTACAGCGCGTGCCGCTTTGGGAGAGGTGGACAGGGTGGTCGGCAGAAATCCTGAGGTTGACCGCGTTATTCAGATTCTCAATAGGCGTCAGAAGAATAACCCTATTCTGTTAGGTGAGCCGGGAGTCGGCAAGACTGCTGTCGCTGAGGGTCTGGCAATGCGGATATTTGAAAAGAATGTTCCGCCTAAACTTTTTGATGCGCGTCTTTATCTTATTGATTTTGCCGCAATCGTTGCCGGAACTCAGTTCAGAGGCCAGTTTGAGGCAAGGCTGAAATCTCTGCTAAATGAGGCAGCTGAACGTAAAAATGTAATTCTTGTAATAGATGAAATTCATAACATAGTTGCCGCAGGTGATGCTGAAGGCGCAATGAGCGCTGCCAATATATTAAAGCCCGCGCTTGCAAGGGGAGAAATCCAGGTTATCGGTGCGACAACGCTTACAGAATATCGTAAGCACATCGAAAAGGATTCAGCTCTTGAACGCCGTTTTCAGCCGGTATTGGTAGATGAACCGTCAATGTCAGACAGTATAGAAATACTCAAGGGCATAAAGGATTACTATGAGAGCTTCCACTCGGTAAAGATAAGCGATAAGATAATCGAGCAGGCAGTAAGAATGAGTGAGAGATATATCACCGATCGTTTTCTGCCTGATAAAGCTATTGATGTCATTGACGAGGCAGGCTCGCGTGTAAATCTGCGAAATAAGGCGCTCTATGAGCTTACAAAGATAAATAACAGATTGGCTGTTATAGATGTTGAAATCGAGGAAATCAACAGTGAGAGCGACGGAAACACAGATATTGTGACATATGAAAAAATAGCTAATCTCAGATCGGAAAAGCTTCGACTTGAACAGAAGAAGAAGCAATGCGAAGAAGAGGCAAAGAATGCAGAGATAACGTTTGATGATGTTGCAGCAGTTATTGAAGCGTGGACAAAGATTCCGGTTCATCGTCTTACAGAGGACGAGTCGGAAAAGCTCATAAATCTTGAAAAACGTATCCATGAGCGTGTTATCGGTCAGGACGAGGCGGTAAAGGCTGTAGCGAGAGCGATAAGACGGGGTAGGGCGGATATCACAACAAAGAAACGCCCGGTATCCTTTATTTTCGCAGGACCTACAGGCGTTGGTAAAACAGAGCTTGTAAAGACTATTGCTGAGGTTATGTTCAATAACGAGGAAGCTCTTGTGCGTATAGATATGTCAGAATACATGGAAAAGCACGCGGTTTCAAAGCTTATAGGCTCACCGCCGGGATATGTGGGCTATGATGATGCGGGGCAGCTTACCGAGAAGATAAGACGCAAGCCATATTCGGTAATTTTGCTTGACGAAATCGAAAAGGCGCATCCTGATGTGTTTAATATATTCCTCCAGATCCTTGACGACGGACGAATTGCTGACAGTCATGGAAAGATCGTAAACTTTGAGAATACAATAATTGTTATGACAACGAACAGCGGAACAGAGTTTAACGCGAATAAGACAGGATTCAACCGCGATAATGTTGTGACGATGAAGGATAATGTAGAAAAGAGCTTAAAGCAGTTCTTTAAACCTGAATTTATCAACAGAATTGACGATATAGTAACCTTCAAACCGCTTGAAAAGCCTGAATTGAAGCAGATCATTGACCTGTTATTGCGAGATATTAAGGATAAGCTTGCCGAGAAAAAAGCGGCATTTACTATTACAGCAGAGGCGAAAGATCTTATACTTGAAACAGGTTATGATGCGCAGTATGGCGCAAGACCGTTAAAGAGAGCCATTCAGTCGCTTGTTGAGGATAAGCTTGCGCAGCTTGCGCTTACTGGAAAAATAAAAGAGGACTGCGCTGTTGTGTGCGACCGTGACGGCAGCGAGCTTTCAATCACGGTAGCAGTATTTGAATAATCGAAAAACATCCTTAGTGTCTCACTAATAAGGAAGTTTTAGGATAAGGCGATACATTACTTTGCAAGCAAAGCTCGTGATTTATTCAAATAATTATTGACTTATAGAAAAAATGTGGTATAATAAAAATACCACATTTTTATTGTTATTATATATTGAGTATATAATACTGTTTTTTAATATTTATTTTTCGGATATTCGCGACTTATGAATATTCTTTTTTGTGGTGGTGTAGATTTATACCACGCATTTTTAACGCGTGAAAATAGTTACATTCATAATAATTAATTAACGGAGGTTAAAGAAATGAGGAAAAGAATTTGGGGTATGTTTATAGCGCTTACAATGCTGTGTGCAGTTTTGCCGTGTATTGCGCGCGCAGACGATATTGAGATAGGTGAATATGTAAAGATGGGTACGTATTACGATAAACCCATTCTATGGCGATGCGTGGATATTGACGAAAACGGTCCGCTTATGCTGTCTGATAAAATAATCTGTATTAAGCCGTTTGACGCACGCAACAGCGCCAACACATCCACAGGTTCACACAGCCGTGCCGGCAGAACGCTGTGGGGTTCTAACTATTGGGCTGACAGTAATATGCGTTCGTGGCTCAATTCCGATTCCGGTGCCGGAGAGATAGAATGGCTGTGCGGGAATCCACCTGACAGCGCTCACGTCAGCTATAACGCATATGATGAGGAATCGGGATTTTTAACGAATTTTACACGCAAAGAGCTTTACGCGGTAAAAGAGGTAGAGCAAAAATCCTTACTATCTGTCACAGACAATGAGTCGGCAACGACAGGTACCGAAAAATATGATTTCACGCCGGATATAGCATTTGCCGTGTCAAATTACGAGACGGCGTTTGCGGAATACGTGACGGACAAGATGTTTTTACTTGATGTGAAGCAGATTAACGCTGTTTGCAGCAACGGAGACATTCTCGGCGAGAATTATTTTATTGGCGAGCCGACAGCACAATGTGTGGCAAACAGTGAATATACTGTTTACATTGAAACCGGTCAAAAATGGGACAGCTTCCTTCGTACACCTTACCCTGATGTGAGTTACTGCGTACTTTCCATTAATCAGTCGGGCGTTATCTCATACGCCAGCAGTGTAAACCTCGGCAACGTAGGTGTGCGTCCAGCGTTTTACTTAAATACTCAGTCCGCAAGCCTTGACTCGGGCTCGGGAACATTGTCAGACCCGTATATAGTTAATGAAAATCTGATCGTGCCTTCGGATTTAACCGTAATGCCGTCCGACAGCGGGTATGAGATTACAGCTGATACGGACTATCAAGGCGAATGTACTGCGTACGCGGCGGCGTATAATGAAGCAGGTGCATTATTGAGCATTACAAGCGCACCATTCGTAAACGGCGCGGCAAGCCTGGTTCCCGACACAACGGGAGCCGCGAGCATTAAGTTCTTTGTCTGGACAAATACGATGCAGCCAATCGTTTATGCAAAGGAATTTTCGCTGATATAATTAGTCTCCCTTGTCAAAGGGAGCCATACCGGAGAAGGCTCAAAAAAACCCGGCACTTCTTTATAAGTGTCGGGTTTTCGGGATGCTTTTTTTACTTATAAAATTCTGACGGCTTTTTGCCAGTATATTTCTTTACCGCGCGGTAAAATGAGGAATAATCATTAAATCCGCAGCGTCTGTAAACCTCGGTTATTGGCACATCGTTGTTTAAATGCTCACGCACCGCGGCGATGCGCTTGAGCGCCACATAGTCTGAAATCGTAATACCTGTCTCCTCTTTGAACAAGTGACACAGGTAGTATTTGCTCATAAAGAAGCTGCTTGCAATTTTATCAAGATTGAATTCTGATATGCAGTTATCATCAAGATACTCTTTTAATCTTGAAACTACTGTATTTTCCGATTCTTTAACACTGTTCGTATCTGCAATAGCGTCATTAACCGCAACTGCAAACCTCTGAATAAGAAGTTCTGCAAGAAATTCATTCTTCTCGGTTCTGTTCTGCAGCATTTCAATCAATTCTGTATAAAATCTATAGAGCTCATACTTCTGTGCTATATCCTTTTTAATTATGTTCCCATCGGGATTTTTTGTACCGATAATGTTTTTTACAAGCGCTCTGGGCATCATGGAAAGCAGACGCGGTGAAATTTGTATAAATGCGCGCTCGTATTTTGAATCATCGTTAAAAGATATTGTATGCATTTTCTCCGGACGAGTTATGATTATATCGTCAGCTTCAAGCAGATAGGTGTTGCTGCCTGTTATATATGAAGCGTTGCCTTTAATAAACCAGAGAAATTCATAATATTTATGAAAATGAGTATCAAGCCTGTGCGGAGTTATCGTAAAGTAGCTTACGAGTATATCCTTTGATTTATACGACAGCCATGATCTGGTTATATTCTCCATTACCGGTTTGCAATTTCTTCAAATATATCATCCCATGTCATGTCGTTATCTGCAAGCATAACAGCAAGATGATAGAGCAGATCAGCTGTTTCGTATTTTATTTCATCTTTATCTCTGTTTTTACCGGCGATAACAACTTCGGCGGCCTCTTCGCCGATCTTCTTTAAAATTTTATCCTCGCCTTTATTAAAGAGATAGTTTGTATATGAACCATCCTCAGGGTTACGCTTGCGATCTTCTATTGTCGCAAACTCTGCAAGGAATACATCAACGCCTGTGCGGGAAGTGTCCTCTGTAAGCTTGTCACCATCAATTTTACGGAAGAAGCATGAACGATTTCCTGTATGACACGCAGGTCCGTCAGGGCGGACAAGAACAACAAGGCAGTCTCCGTCACAGTCGATCTTGACGTTCTCTACATTCATGTAGTTACCGGAGGTGCCGCCCTTAACCCATATTTCTTGTCTTGAACGTGACCAGAAGGTTGCTCTTTTTGTTTCGAGAGTCATTTTGAGCGTTTCAGCATTCATGTACGCAACCATAAGTATTTCCTTAGTGGTTACATCTTGAACAACCGCAGGTATAAGTCCCTTTTCATCAAATTTAAGTTCCTTTAATATGTTTTCCATTTTAATCTCCACCTGATTTATTTAAATTTTAGTAAATGTCTGTTCTTTGCTACATACTCTATGCCTGAGATGATCGTAAACAGCACAGAGATCCATATGAGGATAGCTGTAATTGGTTTTGCAACAGATTCATGGATCAGAGTCGGTATGCACATCATGAATACTCCGGCAATAATCGAAACCATCTGCATAACCGTCTTGAATTTTCCCCAGAACGCCGCAGCGATAACAGTACCATCCGCTGCTGCAACAAGTCTTATGCCGGATACAACAAATTCTCTTACAAGTATTATAAATACCGGCCATGGGTTTATGAAACCATAATGCATAAATATAAGAAATGCTGCGGTCGTGAGCATCTTGTCAGCAAGAGGATCGGCGAATTTGCCGAATGTGGTAACAAGATTCTGCGCGCGAGCAATTTTGCCGTCAAGCAAATCAGTAAGCGATGCGATAACAAATACCGCAAGACCTGCTATGTATGCCCACTGCTGGTCAATCAGCATAAACGCCATAAATACCGGCACAAGCACAACTCTTAATAGTGTTAGTTTGTTAGGTAAATTCATACTAAAAACCTCCGTTTTATACTCTTTCTCCGGTAAGATCGTATTCGGATGCGTCAAGGATTTTTACATTGATTATATCACCGGGTGTCACTTCATCTTCGGTTCCGAAATATATCTTTCCGTCTACATCTATACTGTCGCCCCTGCCTCTGCCGTAGAAAAGGAAATTATCCTCGTCATAGCCTTCAACAAGAACTTCCAATATTTTGCCGATTTTATTACGGTTAAGTTCAAGCGATATGCCCTGCTGCAATGTCATAAGTCTGTCAAGACGCTCTTCCTTTACGTTTTCATCAATCTGATCGGGGAAGGAGGCTGCCGGAGTACCTTCCTCCTGTGAATA
>JAFLUC010000109.1 GCA_022509005.1 Oscillospiraceae bacterium
GCCTGTCACGCTAGAGGTCGTGGGTTCGACCCCCATCCGGATCGCCAAGCTCCGCTAAGCGGAGCTTTTTTAATATAAAAAAGGTGAACAACTTGCTTGCAAGTTGTAGCATAGCAAAACGGAGTTTTGCGTAGCGTAGAAAGGAGTCAATGTAAAAATGGCAGATAAAGAACAGCTTGAAGCTGCAATAAAATTATTAAATGAAAATGAATACATAGTTATTCCCATAACAAAAGGACAGATGTGCCTTTGCGACGCATGCAGAGAGTCTGATACAAACTGCCGCTACGGCGCATTCGGCTACACCTGTTCCAATCTGCTCTGCATAAACACATTTATTAAAGAGCAGCTTGATTATGAAACACTTATTTCAAAGATTAAAGCGGAATAGGATTATCCGCCACAGGCTCTCCGAATATCGGGAAGCCTTTTTTATCATACTTAATCACCTTTGCATATGCGTGACGGTTAGGATCATAGAGCGGATCACCCTCAACCTCCATATAGTTGCGGCAGTGATATATTAGCACATCCTTGTCACCATCAACCGTGAAGCAGTTATGACCCGGTCCGTATTTTCCGTTCTCAATGCTTGTTTGAAAAACAGGCTCGGGATTCTTATGCCATGACGCAGGATTAAGCAAATCCGCATTCTCGTCCGCCCACAGCATACCCATGCAATAATTGCGGCTGGTATCTGAGGCTGAATATGTCATAAATATCTTATTGTTCCTGTGCAGAAATGCCGGGCCCTCGTTCACCTTGAAGCCCTGCTGCTCCCACGGAAATTCAGGAGTAGTGAGCAACACAGGGCGGCTTTTAAGCTCTGTCGGGTTTTTCATCTCGGCAAAAAATATCTCCGAACCGCGGCTTGGGTCAATCGTCTGCGCCCATGCCACATACTGCTTTCCGTTTATAATGGTACTTGTCATATCAAGCGAAAAGCTGTCATAACCTACATCAATGCGTCCTGTTTCATACCACATATCCTTCATCGGATCTCCGTTGCATACAAGTGAATACGGTCTTATTGACCATATGTCATCAGAGCTGCAGGCTGTAAAATATATATACCAGCTTCCTTTTATAAAATGAATCTCCGGCGCCCATATATGCGCGCTCATCGCACCCTTTTTATGACTTCGCCAGATTATTTTTCCGTTTGCGAATGCAAGTCCGTTAAGCGAATCGGCACATCTTAGCTCTATGCAGTCATACTGCGGAATTGAGCCTGTAAAATAATACTTCCCCTCATGAAAGCATACAAATGGGTCTGCTCGCTGATAAACCAGCGGACTTCTGTACTTATACTCTTTATCCATATCTTCTTCCCTATCAATATTATAAATAATATGATTCCATACTATCATTAATCAAATATATTTTCAATAGGGATTTTTATTAAAAATTTTTGTTTTTTACCGCTTATTTTGTATGTTATGTTAAAGTGTCACATCATGCCGCCGGACTTCTGCCGTCCTGTGTGGTCTATAGTATAGTTGTTTTTATATATCAGCTCCGATACATTCACAAGCTCATGACCCACGCGCAGCTTTTCAATAATTTCCGGCAATGCCGCCGCTGTAAACTCCGTACCGTTGTGAAGCAAAATGATGTCTCCGTCAGAAGTGTTGGAAATTACTTTCTCGCATATTCCATCTACAGAAGCGCCCTCAACATAGTCCAGCCCGTCAACTGACCATTGGATACACGCTCTGCCGCTGTCTTCTATTGTTTTTACAACATTGTCGTTATATGCTCCCGAAGGCGCGCGTGCAATGACCGGCTTATATCCTGTCGCTTTCATAACAGCCGTGTCGCATTTTTCCATATCTCGTTCAATTTCTTCACGGCTCATTTTAGTGTAATCATCATGATTATATGAATGTATCCCTATCTCAAACCCGCTGCGGTAAAGCTTATTAAGCGAACTGCTGTAATCCTCGGCCCATTTGCCGGTAACGAAAAAGGTTGCCTTACATTTATATTTTTCAAGAACTGATATGATCTCGTCTATATCATCATCATTCCATGCGCAGTCAAAGGTCAGGGCTATTTTATCATCCGGCCGTTCTACGCTGTAAATCGGGATTTCCCGTCCTCCGGAAAGGAATGTCGTGACTGCGCGCCTCGATGTCAGCAGTACGCCGGAAATCAAAACCAACGCTATAACCGCAAATATTATATATTTAACACGTATAACAATAAAACGCATAAAATTACCTCCATTGCATGTTTACAGTAATTTTATGCGCTATTTCCTTATTTAATTACACTTTTCGTCCGACATAATCCGACATTACAGAAGCCATGACGGAAGCGTATTCTTTTTCTTAACAGGTTTATCTTCCTTTTTAACCTCTTCCTTCATCACCTGAACCGGCTTTTTCTCAACCTTTTTTTCGGCAGCTTTCTTAATAGCCGGCTTTTTAGCTGCCGCCGCTACACGTGCTCCAGAAATATACGGCGTCGCAAGTTCTCCACCGTTAAGGTAATCTATGCATTCCTTTTTTACCGCGAGGCTCTCTACAGGCACACTCTTAAAACGATCTCTCCATACCTTACCTTCAATCTCGTGTGCTCTGTTATATGTTCTTGCAAATGAGGTGACAAGCGGCTTCATATCGAGCGAAATTCCGTCGTCGCTTTCCTTGACGAGCATATGCACCTTATCATCATAAAATCTTATGCCCAAAAGACCCTTGCCGAGATATTTTTTCACTGTCTCAGAAAATGACTCTCTCATTTCCTGCTCATTGAAAATATTTGCGGTTCCGCAGAGTATCACGGCATAAATGCCTGTACTGCTCTTTTCCCTTGCTTTTCTTGCCATCTGAAATCACTCCTCTATCAGCTTATACCTAAATGTATTATAACATAAAATCAATGGTGACACAAAACATATTTCTATCATTTATCATAATTTCAGCGTTTTGCACATATTTATTTATCAAAAATATGCACAACTTACAAGGGGGATTTACATGAACTACTTTGAAGTTACAGCTGCCGCAGCTGCACAAAGGCTTAAAACAGATACTGTAAACGGACTCAGCGAAAGCGAGGCGGAACGCCGCCTCATAAGCTATGGAAGAAACCGACTGCAGGATAAAAAGAAAAAATCGTTCCTGCAGCGTTTTGCTGGTCAGTTTAATGACTTTATGATCATTATTCTTCTCGCCGCCGCCGCTGTGTCATTTATAACATCAATACTTGCCGGAGATGCCGATATCACGGAATCTGTTATAATCCTTGCTATTGTGACACTTAACGCGCTGCTTGGCACAATACAGGATATCCGTGCTGAGAACTCAATGGATGCACTTAAAAAGCTCTCATCACCGCACACAATCGTTATCAGGGGCGGCAGAGAATATCGGATAAGCTCTGAAGAAATCGTTCCTGGAGATATAATCCGCCTTCGCGCCGGTGACATGGTATGCGCCGATTGCCGTCTTATCGAATGCGAAAAGCTTTCCGTTGATGAATCTGCGTTCACAGGTGAATCAGATACTGTAATAAAGGATGCAAACATTATTCACGACTCACTCACAGCCACAGGGGACATAAAAAATATGCTGTGGTCATCAACGCATATAACTGAGGGGACAGCAAAAGCAATTGTTATCTCGACCGGAATGGATACGGAGGTCGGAAAGATCGCCGCTATGCTGATAGATACAAAATCGAGTGAGACCCCCCTCCAGAAGCGGCTTGCACACACAGGCAGAACACTGGGTATAACCGCTCTTTTTATATGCGGAATAATATTTATGATAGGAACAGTAAAGCACATTCCGCCGTTTGAAATGTTTCTCACAGCCGTTTCGCTTGCAGTTGCGGCGATACCCGAAGGACTGCCGGCAATTGTTACAATAATGCTTGCGCTCGGTGTTATGCGGATGTCAAGACATAATGCCATAATCCGTAATCTTCCGTCGGTTGAAACTCTGGGATGTGCAACCGTTATCTGCACCGACAAAACAGGAACGCTTACTCAGAATAAGATGAAGGTCGAAGAAATACATTCAAATAATGACAGACTGCTTCTTGAGCTTTGTATTCTCTGCTCAGAAACAGGTGAGTTTATAAATCCCACCGACCGCGCCATTGCCCAAGCCGCAGGACAGCACAAAATAAACTGTGAAAAATACCGCAGAACATATCCGAGAACCCAATTTATTCCGTTTGATTCAAATCGTAAACGCATGAGCGCGCTTTGCGGTGATAGAATAATCGTCAAGGGCGCGCTAGAATATATTCTGCCGCTCTGTACTCGCTGCAACAACGGAGCATCCGATACGCCGCTTACAGCGCAGCTGAAAAGGAAGATATTACAAGACAACGAGCGAATGACAAATAAAGCGCTTCGTGTTATCGCGTGCGCCTATCGCACAGGCTCCGCAAACGGCAAAATAAAGGAGACTGATCTCACCTTTGCCGGACTTATAGGCATCGCTGACCCGCCGAGACCCGAGGCAAGGGAGGCTGTAGAGACCTGCCGCGACGCGGGAATACGTACAATAATGATAACGGGCGACCATTCGCATACCGCGCTTTCCGTTGCCGAATCTGTCAGTATTGCATCCCGTAACGATACTGTTCTCACAGGCTCAGAGCTTGATAACCTTTCTGACGCGGAGCTTGGCGAAGCGGTAAAGAGCTGCAATGTATATGCCCGCGTCACTCCGTCGCATAAATCAAGAATTGTTCAGGCACTTCAGGAAAACGGCGAGATCGCCGCGATGACAGGCGACGGCATAAACGATGCTCCGGCGCTTTCAAAGGCTGATATCGGATGCAGTATGGGAATAAGCGGAACAGATGTCGCAAAATCGGCGTCCGACATGATTCTGACAGATGATAATTTTGCAACCATAGTCTATGCCGTCCGCGAAGGCAGAGCTATATATGACAACATAAAAAAATCTGTAAAGTTCCTCCTGTCGTCAAATATCGGTGAGATCCTGACGGTTCTGTTCAGCATAATATTCGGCTTTGCCGCGCCGCTTACGGCAATTGAGCTTTTATGGGTAAATCTCGTTACGGATTCTTTGCCCGCAATCGCGCTCGGGCTTGATCCGGCAGATAACGACATCATGCGGCGAAAGCCTCTTGATCCGAAAAAAGGTATCTTCGCCGGCGGATTGTGGTTCTCCATAGCATTTGAGGGAATGATGATAGGCGCGCTCGCGCTTGTTGCATATGAATTAGGCATATTAATCGCGCATGACAGCACCACGGCACGAACAATGGCTTTCTTTGTACTGAGCGTTTCGCAGCTGGTTCACGCGTTTAATATGCGCTCCGAGGGCTCGGTTATAAAGAGCGGTATTTTTAAAAACAAATACCTTGTAGCATCATTTATACTTGGAATCGCGGCGCAGCTTGCGGTGATCACAATAGCGCCGGTTGCCGCGGTATTTAACGTGTGCAGCCTAGGTACAATATGCCTCTTGCTGTGCTTTATTCTGTCGCTCATGCCGCTTGTGATCGTGGAGCTGCAGAAAGCACTGAACCACCGGTAAATATATATATATTTACGAGAAAATGGTTAAATTAGCTATTATATAACATATTTACCCGTGATGATTTGTGCAGTTTTTACATTTTAAAGCTTTTTCAAAAAAAACTGTTGACAAACGGACGGCATTTTGCTATAATAATTCTTGTCGTTGAGATAAGCAATTAAGCGAAAATGGGAGTTTAGCTCAGCTGGGAGAGCATCTGCCTTACAAGCAGAGGGTCACAGGTTCGAGCCCTGTAGCTCCCACCATACTGGCCCGGTAGTTCAGTTGGTTAGAACGCTAGCCTGTCACGCTAGAGGTCGTGGGTTCGACCCCCATCCGGATCGCCAAATGCTTCTGTAGCTCAGTCGGTAGAGCAAGGGACTGAAAATCCCTGTGTCGGCGGTTCGATTCCACCCGGAAGCACCAGAAAAACCGGTATTGCGCAAGTAATACCGAGCATGCGGGAGTGGCTCAGTGGTAGAGCGTCACCTTGCCAAGGTGAACGTCGCGAGT
>JAFLUC010000011.1 GCA_022509005.1 Oscillospiraceae bacterium
TAGGGACCTCTTACGGTGATCTCGTCACCCTCCTCCAGGTCATGGAGATAGCTTGTGAGATCGCCGCACTTCTTTATACTGAATTCCTGATATTCCTTGTTAGTCGGTGATGAGGTTATGGAGAACATACCCTCGCTTATGCCCGGCGCGCACAGCATTGCGCACTGACCCGGCATATGCTCAAAGAGCTTGCCGCCCTCGGGCGCGTTTACCTGAAACGTCTTTACGTCCGGTGTTTCCTGAGTTATCTTTGTTATAACGCCCACCTTCGGAATAAGCGTGTCAAGCGCATAATTCTTATTACATGTACACTCGCTCATAATTATACACCTGCCTCCTTTCCGAACGCCTTTATTACCTTTACTATATTCAAGTTTGACGGACACTTATCAACGCATCTGCCGCAGCCGACGCATGAATACATACCGTCGTTATTTGTCGGATAATATACAAGCTTATGCATGAAGCGCTGTCTGAAACGCTGCATCTGACTTGTACGGTTATTTCCGTGAGCCATGAGAGTGAAGTCGGAATACATACATGAATCCCAGCAGCGGTAACGCTGAACGCCGTGACCGGTATCATAATCCTTTATGTCATAGCACTGACAGGTCGGGCATACGAACGTACATGTTCCGCATGCGAGACAGGGATTATATAAATCCTCCCATATCGGAGAATTAAAGCGTTCAAGCTTATCGTCTCTGCCCCAGCCTTCAAGAGAAAGGCTCATGTTCGGAATTTTTTCTACTATATTTTTTATATTCGACTTGGTTTCTTCAACTGCCGCATCGTCCGCGTCCTTCAAAAGGCTCTTAACGCTTTCCGTAAGCGCTTCGCCCTTTTCCGTTACCGGCTTCCAGAACAGCTCGTTATTTACAAGCCATGTAACAACATCCGCGCCTGATGGCTCCGAGCAGTCAATGCCGAACACCTTGCAGAAGCAGCTGAGCTCCGGCTCATTACAAGCCATAGCCACGATTATGCCGTGGTCTCTGCGTGCCGCATAGAATGTGTCTATCGGGTCTGCCAAGAATACCTTGTCAAGTACCTCAACACCGCGCACGTCACAAGCCTTCATGCCGAACACAACAAAGCTTTCTGATGCAAGCTCCTCCGGTGTTATCTTAATCTTCTTGCCGTCTCTTTCGCAGGTGTAGATATTTTCACACTGCGGGAAGAACGCGTCCTTTGGTGATTTAACTGTCTTTAATGTTTCAAGGTCAACGTCTGCAGTTTCTGTCCATGCCGCAAAATTAGTCTGTCCCGCAGTTTTCACGGGTATGTATAAACTATTTACCGCAGCGATTGCCTTGTATAATTCGGGGAGGTTTTCTTTTGATATCTTATACATAACATCTGCCTCCTTATATTGTACCCGGCTCAGCATCATCAAATGTGAAGCTTGTGAGCGGGGTTCTTCCCTCGGCTTCTGTTCCCGCCTGGAAATCGCCGTAGAGATTGTTTATATCCTTAATAAACTTACGGTTAAAGAGGTGAAGCGGAATGCCCTGCGGACAAACGCGGCTGCACTCGCCGCAGTCTGTGCATCGTCCGGCAACGTGGAACGCGCGGATGATGTGGAACATCTTCTCCTCGAAGCTGTCCGCGTTCGCCTTCTGCGCGCTGTCGAACTTTGTGCTGTCAAACACGCACTTGCGGCATGAGCATGCCGGACATACGTTACGGCACGCGTTGCAGCGTATGCACTTTGAAAGCTCTGCCCGGAAATATTCAAACTTTTCCTCCGGACTCATTGCCTCGATTTTCTCTACCTCTGCAAAACGATCGCCGTCTGCCGTATCCTTTGAGTCGCCTATGATCTCATCGTATACAACGTGCTCCTTGCCCTTGCATACATGGCAGCGTTCGAGCATCGCGTCCTTATAGTCGCATGACTTTTTACCGTAAAGCGTCTCTATTTCAAGAGTATCACACGGGTCAGAAAGCTCAGCGCCCTTAACGTCAAGAATATTTTTAATACCAATCGCGTTGAGGCTGCTTTCGCTTATCTTGCCCTTGCAGCCCACGCCTATAATGTAGACTGACTCACGATTAACTCTGTTTTCCTTTAAAAGCTGATTGAAGCTGTATGTATCGCACGGCTTTAAGAATATAAGCGTTTTGCCTTCAAGCTTTGAACCCTCTATCATATATTTTGAGAGGTTCACGCCGCAGAAGCCGTTATATACGAAATCCGCAAGGCTCGCCTCATCATTGAAATATGCCGGTTCGGGATTTGTCGGCAGGTCGCCCTTTCTCCAGCCGAGAACGCGATTAACTGTGCCATTAGCTAAAAGCTCTTTTGCGCGGTTTATCAGTTCCTGCATCTTAAATCCCCCAATCTTACGTTTTTACCGAGTGACTTTATTTTGTCCACGAATTCGTTCATAGTTGTTGAGAACTTAACGCCCTCCGCAGCCGAAACCCACTCAACTCTTGCTCTGCCGCGCTCAACGCCGATATAGTCAAGCATTGAGAACAGGAGCGTCATTCTTCTTCTCGCATAGTAATTGCCTGTGCTGTAGTGACAGTCACCCGGATGGCAGCCGCACATGATAACGCCGTCCGCGCCCTTTTCAAACGCTCTTAAAATGAACATCGGGTTTACACGGCATGAGCACGGAACCTTTATAATCTTGACATCAGCCGGATATGTAAGACGGCTGCTGCCGGCTAAATCCGCGCCCGCATAGCTGCACCAGTTACAGCAGAAGGCTACAATTTTAGGTCTGAATTCTTCGTTCATCGACATATCGCATCCACCTCCGCTATGATCTGTCTGTTAGAGAAGCCCTGGAGATCCATTGCGCCTGACGGGCAAGTAACGGTACAAGCGCCGCAGCCCTGGCAAAGCGCCTTGTTTACAACCGCAACATAGCGTTCCTCGCGCACTCCCGGTCCCATAACCATCTTTGTTTCGTATGTAATCGCGCCGTAAGGACAAACGTTCGCACACTGTGAACAGCCGTTGCACATGAGTTCATCCGGCTTTGCTGTACACGGATTGGTCAGAAGCTTATCCTTGGCGAGAAGGCCTATAGCCTTAACCGCCGCAGCGCCTGCCTGCGCAACTGTTTCCGGTATATCCTTCGGGCCCTGGCATACGCCTGAAAGGAATACGCCTGCTGTTGGTGACTCAACCGGGCGAAGCTTCGGGTGCGCCTCGGTTAAGAAGTTATTTGTATCAATACTTGCTGTGAGCATTGTAGCAATCTGTCTTACAGACTCTGACGGCTCGATTGCCGCCGCTAAAACTACCATATCCGCGCTTAACCTCAGCTGCTTGTTATCAAGCAAATCTGAACCGTAAACAGTGAGACTGCCGTCCGGCTCCGGGCAGACCTTGCCGACCTGACCCTTTATGTAGTTAACGCCGTATTCCTCAACTGCGCGGCGGTAGAACTCGTCAAAGTTCTTGCCCGGCGTTCTCACGTCTATATAGAATACCGAAACTTTCACGTCCGGATATTTATCTCTTATAAGCATAGCATGCTTTGCTGTGTACATGCAGCATATCTTTGAGCAGTAGCTCTTGCCGCGGTTATCCGAACAGCGGCTGCCCACGCACTGAACAAACACGATGTGCTTCGGCGCCTTGCCGTCAGAGAGTCTTTCAAGATGACCCTTTGTAGGACCTGCGGCATTCATTATTCTTTCAAGCTCGAGTGATGTTATAACATCCTTGCTCTGCGAATACGCGTACTCGTCATACTTATCAAGCTTTATAACGTCAAAGCCTGTCGCTACAACTATCGCGCCGTACTTCTCGCTTATAATCTCATCCTGCTGCTCGTAGTCTATCGCGCCTGCCGCGCATACCTTTGAGCAGACACCGCACTTGCCTGTCTTGAACTTTATACAAGCGTCTCTATCGATTACCGGTACGTTCGGAATTGCCTGCGCGAACGGCGTATAGATTGCCGGTCTTGTATCAAGCCCGCGGTTGAACTCGCTCGGAGTTTTCTTTGACGGACACTTGGAGCTGCACACGCCGCAGCCTGTGCACTTATCCATATCAACGCTTCTCGCCTTCTTGCGGATATCGACTGTGAAGTCGCCAACGAAGCCCGTTACCTTTTCAACCTCACTGTATGTGTAGATTTTAATCTTGTCATGCGCCGCAGCCTCAACCATTTTCGGCGTGAGGATACAAGCCGAACAGTCAAGCGTCGGGAACGTCTTGTCAAGCTGTGACATTCTTCCGCCGATTGACGGAGTTTTTTCAACTATATCAACCTCATATCCGGCGTCCGCAATATCAAGCGCGGTCTGTATTCCGGCAATGCCGCCGCCTATTACGAGCGCGCGCTTTGTTACGCGGCTCTCGCCCGGCTTTAACGGCGCGTTGAGGTTCACCTTGGCAACAGCGGCTCTCATAAGAATAACAGCCTTCTTTGTTGCCTCTTCAATATCCTTATGTATCCATGAGCAGTGCTCGCGTATATTTGCAATCTCAACCATATACGGGTTGATTCCCGCGCGCTCTGCGCAGTTTCTGAATGTCGTTTCATGCATTCTCGGCGAGCATGAGCAGACTACTATACCGCTGAGGTTCTTCTCTGCGATCGCCGCCGCAATCTTTGCCTGTCCTGCCTCGGAGCACATATACTGATAATCCTCTGCATGAACAACGCCCGGCTCCATAAGAGCCATTTCTGCTACCTTTTTAACGTCTACAGTCGCTGCGATATTACTTCCGCAGTGGCAGACAAAAACACCTATTCTTTGCAAGGATATCACCTCCTGTATCTTCTGAACGCGCTTACCAAAAGCTGCTGCGGAGTATCCTCGTCAAACAGCTCCGGTATCTCATCGGGCGTTAAATAATCTCCGCCCTTTTCTCTTTCCACAATCTGTCTTGCCGCGTCAATGAGCTTGCCCGGCTTAACGTCTCGCGGACACCGCTCAACGCATGCGAAGCATGAGAGACAGTGCCAGAGTGATTTTGATTTTGTAAGCGCTTCTATATCATTATTAAGTACATATGATACGAACTGATGCGGCTTTATATCCATTTCATCGAAGCTCGGGCATGTTGCCGAGCATTTTCCGCACTTCATGCACTTGTACGGATTAACGCCGCTTATCTCGCGGATCTGCTCCGCCAATAAATCTGATTTATTCATTATCAGCAGCCTCCTTTACTCCCAAAGCCTCTGCGAGCAATTCTGTAAAATAGTATACCGGAAGATCTGATGCCTTGTTTATGTTATACAAGCAGAGCGGACACGCTGTTATGAGCATTTCCGCGCCCCAGCCCTCTGCGCTGTTTGTAATCTTTTGGCAAAGATCCTTTGACTGCTCCTTTTCCTTTAACGATATGTATCCGCCGCAGCATTCGTTTCTGTACGGATATACAACCGGCTCCGCGCCGATCGCTTTTATGAAATCCTCGATTATTGTCGGATTTTCAGGATCGTCAAATGCCATGAGCTTGCCAGGTCTCAGGAGCAGACAGCCGTAATACGCGCCTATCTTTTTACCTGTGAGCGGGTTTACAACCTTTTTCTTAAGCTCGTCAAAGCCTATGCGGTCACGAAGCACCTCCAGGAAATGAAGCACATTCGTTTCACCCTCGTACGGAGTTTCGAGCTGCATATAGTTATTTGCGCGAGTCTTTATATCCTCAACATTTTTCATGTCGTCATTTACGCGCTTTAAAACGTGGTGACAGGCGGAGCAGAGCGTTACAAGCTCCTGACCCTTATCTCTTGCGGCAACAAGGTTGCGGACTGACGCGAGCTTTGTCGCGATCTCGTCACTGCCGAGCGGATAAACACCGCCGCAGCACTGCCACTCCTCTATTTCCTCTAATTCGATACCGAGTGCCGCAGCCGATGCCTGCGCGTATTTATCAAGCGCGGTCGCCTTTGATTTGAGCGTGCAGCCCGGATAGTAGCTGTATTTCATATTTATTACCACCCTATTATATGTCTATCTGTTTGATTACGTCTTTCAAAACGTTTGCACTTCTTTGGAGCTTATAAATTTCCTCGTCTGTAAGCTTCACCGGCACCTTGCCCTGAACGCCGTTAGGACCGATGATCGTAGGCACGCTCACGCATACGTCGTTTATGCCGTATTCGCCGTGCATCATTGATGATATAGTTGAAAATGAATTATACGCCGAAAGGAGAATTGAGCAAAGGCGGCAAACGGCAACCGATACGGCATAGAACGTAGCGCCCTTATTCTCGATAATCCTTCCGCCTGATTCATGTATGTACGCAGTCATCTTTTCGCGGTCAAGCGGCGGGATATTCTTTCCGTGCGACTTCATAACATCGGAGAACTCCTCAAGTGTGCAGCCGGATATCTTTGCTATCGACCACGGAACGAATGAGGAATCACCATGCTCGCCGAAAACATACGCATGTATGTTTCTCATGGCTATATGGTAATGCTCGGACAGACCATAGCGCAGACGAGCCGTGTCAAGCATCGTTCCCGATCCCATTATCTGATTTTCCGGCAGACCTGAAATCTTTGTAAACACGTATGTCATGATGTCAACCGGGTTGCTTACGATAATATAAAGCGCGTTAGGCGCCGCCTTTACGATATCGGGAGTTATGCTCTTTAAAACGTCTACATTCGTCTGAGTAAGTTCTATTCGTGTCTGCCCCGGCTTTCTCGCGATTCCCGATGTGATGATAACTATATCCGAATTCTTAGCGTCCTCATAGGTTCCCGCCTTGATTGATATAGGATCACGGAATGACGCGCCCTGAACGATGTCCATAACCTCGCCGACAACCTTCTGTTCGTTTATATCGATCATTACAATTTCCGACGCTATCTCCTGATTTGATAACGTATACGCAATTGTTGATCCGACGCTGCCCGCGCCGATAATTGTAATCTTGCTTGCCATATATATTCCTCCGTTTTTGTGAAATTTTTAACAATCTAAATGCGGATTTCCCCGCCTACACTTATGTGACAAAAAATAAAGGCATAATCACGCCTCGTTTTGCCGTATATATATTAGCACATTGCCATAGCTTTAACAACCCTTTTTTTCATATTACGTTTAATTTCTAGCATTGGAACAGTTTTCACAAAAAATCTGCCGAAAATTTGTACATTTTGCGCCAATACCCAGGTGACATTGGTTAGTGCAAGCTTACTTTTACACATAATTACATTATATGTAAGGGGCAAAGCTGATATTCCACTTTGCCCCTTATATATATATTATACCAAAAACTCGTGAAAAACCACAAGAGGACGATTAATTTGAAAACCGTCCTCTTATTGATTTTATACGCATTTGTTTTTACGTCTGCGGCACCGGATGTACAGCGCGGCAGCAACCATATTGACGCCCGCTATGAGGATAATCGTGACGCCTTTGCCGCCGGTGCTAGGAAGGTCTATGTATCCTTTCGGGGCATTATGGAAGATCATTTCTGTTTCTTTAAGATTAATTGTTCCCTGAACTACGCCGGAAGCATCATTGGTATTCTCTCCGTTCAGCGTGACATGGTGCAGAGGGAAATTCTCATCCTTCGTTTCCTGTACAACGTAGTCGACGTCGCACGGAATGCCCTCGATCGTAACAGATTGACCGTCTTCCAGCTCGAAGTCGCCCTTACCGGTATATGCTCCGCTGCTATTCTTTTCCCAGGTTATGGTTACGCCTGTTATATCAAGCTTCGTCGGATCGATGGCAGTGCCATTCTTCGCGGTCAGCATGATGGTAAACTTGAATTTTTTCCCTGCGGCAGCTTTGCGCTGCTCGTCTGTTTGAACCCCGATGACTCTTTTTTCCACCGTAAGAGAGCCTTTCATCGGATTCTCCATCGTTTCGGTCTCCTGCTTTTCGTCATCGTCTATCCGGACGTATGCGCGGTTGTGGATTGTGTAGTCTCCCGCTTTACCGGTCCACTCTTCATTAGGGTCCGGCTCAGGTTCCGGCTCCGGCTCCGGTTGCGGTCCGGGGTCTTCGAGTTTGTAGAAGGTTATATAATAAGATTCACTATATGGCGAATAAGCATCTATACGGAAGTCTCTGCCTGCATTTGCACCTGTACCATAACCATAAAATTCAAAATATACACCGTTTCCATTACTCAGATAACCTTTATTATTTAATGTAGCACCAATTTTCCACGGAGTTGCTTCATTTTTATTGTCTACCAAGCTAATTGTTTTATAAGTAAGATACTTGTTGTCTGGGGATGCCTCTATCGCTCCTTTCAGATACTTTGTACCATCATAAGTTTTCAGATAGAATGAACCATTGTTGCCAGGCTCTACGCTCCACATAATATTTTCATCTGAAGTCTTAATAGTGTTACCATCTTTTGTAAAGTTTTGGCTGGCGGAAAGGAATGTATTATAATTTCCCGAGGCAAAGGTTTTATTTTCTGCAGCCCAGTCGCCGGCGCTGTCGCTGCCAACCATAATGTATGTACCCGCTTCGAGAACATTCCCTGTAATGGTATACCTCTCAAATGTCATACCCTCAGTCCCGGCGGGCTTATCTTCACTGACACTGTTCTTTTTCACCTTTACGGTCAGGTATACTTCACCGCTCTCGAGGGGGGCAACATTACTGATTATCCATGTGACGATCCGTGTGTCAAAGTTGTATTTGATCGTGAGGTTGTCATTATTTGTAAACGTGATGTTTCCATCCTCATCCGCATCATCTAAAGGCTTTTCCGCCAAAAATTCCTCTCCGTATTCCGCGCGGACAAAATCCACATCAGGATCAAGCTTGTCGGTTATAGTGACCGTTGCTTCGGTTTCCTTATAGTTTGTAAATGAGATCTTATACTTAATCTCCCATTCTTCACCAACAATCGGGCCTACGAAGTATTCTGTTTCAGCATCCTGATTCAGATTTCCTTCTTTTATGCCGACATCTGTTCCCTTACTCGCGGTGTCTGTAACCAAAATCTCTGTTTTATGGAATTCGTTCAAGGGGGTTTCGACAATATTGGTGTCAAACTCTGATCCGTTAATAACGGTGTGTGCTCTGTTGATGACCAGATTATCGGGAGATTCGAGATCATTCCCTTTCTCATCAACAACTGCCGCGTTCTTGTTGACCCTGACCGTCAGCCGCACAATGCCGGACTCCTCGGGAGCGGCTGTTATCGTCCATTTAACAGTACGGGAATTCTCATCATATTCCCAATCCCAGCCCTTCGCCCGCCATTCTTCGTCGGCGATAGGCTCATACTCGGTTCGGGTAGTCTCGCCGTCTTTCACGGTTATCTTCTTAACAAATTCCGCGCTGACAAAATCCACGCCCATATCAAGCGGGTCGGTAATAGTAACATCAGCCGGTATAGGTTTATTTCCGGCGTCCACCTGATCATTTATCCAGTGGATCACATATGTGACCTCTTCTCCCAGATTGACATATCCCCTGTCGTCTGACTGGACCCACCTCTTGCTCGTTTTCGGCGGATGGTTTATATAATGTACCTTCTCAGTTAAGCTTGCGGTTGTGTCCCCGGATACGGAATATGTCTTATCGCCGAACTTGTGGTGATCGCCGGACACTGAGCTTGCGGGATGTAAGTGTGTGTCCTCTTCTGTCCCCTTGTTCACAGTGTGCTCGACTTTATTGAGTCTGATTCCGGCGTCAAACTGGTCCTGCGTCAGTTTTTCTGTCACGGTATAATCTGTTCCGGAGTCCAGACCTATAAACAGCAGACCCTCGCCGTCTTTCAGCTTAAAATCGGCGCGGCCGTTTTGATCAAACTGAAGCTGCTCTGTCTGATATTTGGATTGGCTTTGATAATACATATGGACCGCGAAACCGATTTGCGTACCGGAATCAAATCCCACGTAGCCTACAGGAAATTCATCTATTGTTTTATATTTGAGTGCCTCACTGTATGTCCAGTTATCAATGTTCTCTTCATAGTACTTTGCTGAAACCAGATTCGCCTCAGCGTATAGAGGTTTATTGGATCCGAGCATACCATGGAAGTTATCGCCTCTCTTAGAGTCAAACAGCGTATATGAGAAATTATCAGCAGCGGCTACGCCGCCGATGTAGATATAATAACAATCATCTTTAGTTACATCAGGATTGTCAATAACATTGCCGCTCGCGTCTACAGCGACAGGATTACGGTCGTTATACACCAAAAGACCTTTATTATTGGAAATCAATTCAATGGACTCAATCAGCGCGCGCCAGGTTCCGTCAATCTCTCTTGTGGCTTTGATAGCCTGATCCGGTATTTTTTGCCCCGCAAGCTGAATGGTATACTCGAAAACCTCGTCCGCTGAGATGCTGTTCTCATCGTCATTTTCTACCGTTTTCATAACCAGAAGCTGCGTGTTGCTGACTGCCAGTCTTCCGTTGTTTCCCAGATACGTGTTGATGATTATCTTGTTAGCACCCGCGTCTGTGGAGGAGCTGTATGTAGGAAGATACGCTGTACCGGATGTCTCGGTTTTATTTTCGCCCGGCTTTTTATTTACCACGTTCTTAGACATATCGCCCATGGCAACTGCGCCCTTCCTTGTGGCGATATAATAGCCCTCCGGCGGAGTGCGGACAGCGGTTCCGTCATCCGTCAAATAACTCAGAACCTTTTTGTTGTCATACGGTTCATCCGGGTTGTACCAGCACAGCGCCTCGCCGTATGCCAGTGCTATTTTGTCTGTGTCGCCTGGCATTGAACCGTTGTCACCGGTTCTTTGTTCCTGCTTATTTTCCGCTCTTCCCTCCGGCGTATAGTATTCAATATCCATGTGATATGTCGTATTGCTTGCCATACCCCTTATTGGGTTTCCGTCCTCATCATGAAGCAGAACATAATCCTTGAAAAGGTAGTAGCTGTTATTCTGGTCGAGACTGAATGTCAGAGCAGGGTCTCCGAAATCATAGCTCGTAAGCACTCCGTCCACATAATCCGTGTGCTTCTTATCAGCGTACCAGTTGGAGTAGAAATAAACCATATTACTATCTCCGTCTTCGACCTTATTCGCATTTATGTAGTCCGGGTCAACCTTTGTCATGTCAATGTTCTTGTTGGCGGTCTTTATTTCTTCGGCAATGCCGACCTCATAGAACACTCTGATCGGAGTGGACTGAGTCTTATCCGCTAAATTTGTATTGTATATAACTTCGCCGTCATCTATCAGGACATTTGCCACCTGCATTGGCAGCGCATTTGCCGGAATATTTACATACAGGGACTGATCATTACCCGTATCCGACTCGATACCGCCGCCCTCAACAGTATCGTCCTGATAGTTTCCGGTATGTTTTACATATATTTCTATTTCAGACAGGTTGAACGTCACTCCGCTGTTCTCGCCGTAGCAGGGGTTTGCTATCGCCTTATCCTCGCCGGCAATCTTGTAATACTGCATGCTATAAGCATAGCTATCCGCTGTGGCTTCTCTGCCGTCTCTAAAATAATACTGCGTCTCGCCTTTCTCCGTCACTTCGTACAGCTCTCCGAACAGCAGGACATTCTTGATAGCTTTAACCTCCATGTACTTGCCGATAGGGTCCATATATGTCAAAGCATCATTTACACCCGCGTCATTGCTGCCGCTTACAGGAGTGAATACCTCACTTTTTTCACCCGCAACCTCTCCGATGATATCTTTGAAAACACCGCTCAGCTCGCCTACATCAACGTCCATGTATTCATCTGTATAATAGATATTTTTATAAACGTCTTGTTTAGAGGGGCTGTGACCTGCCGGAAGCTGGGCAATGTACATATCAACATCGCTTGCCCCAGTCGAGGTGCTTCCGCTTCGCAGCCTACCTATATTGAGAGTTGCATTTCCTGTATACCAATTCTGATAGTGATTATATGCATCTTTAATTCGATGTCTGAAATCATAGAGATAATTATTATTATAAATAGCTGAAGCGGGCGGATTGGCATTGAAAAACATACGCGGATTCAATGTGGTATTGATTTTAGGTGTTGCAAAAGGTCCTGTAAGTGAATTAAGAGAACCCTTATCTACTCCAATGCCATATACATATGCAACACCTGTGCCATTACTATTGTCTTTTTTATGTTTGGGTGTATTCGCCGCATAATGCGCGTCAATACGCGCCGTATTATATGCCGCCGTCAGCAGCGTAGACACGGTAACGGGAGTGATAGTGTAACTAAGATCCCTGTTGTCGTTGTAGCTGTCATCAGCATATGTATTTCTGCGACTTTCATAATTTGTGTCATACCAAGCCTTTGCGTCATTTGTATCGCTTGAATCATTAGATGTACACAATGTGTTGCATCCGCCGTCCGTCATGATCATAACAACCGGTATGCGGCCGTATTCTATGTTACTCTTTGAAGATTTCCATGTGGTGACCGGATCGTCTGCCAGCATTCCCATACCTGCCGCGAGACCGGCTTGTAGGTTGGTAGCGCCTGTGAGAGTGACAGTATTGTTTATAGTTGTGTCCTCCCAGCCACTTGCACTGGTAGCCCTTTTTGCACTTTTGTTCCTGATCACAGCAGTACTCACATCATATAAATCAGGAAAATCATATTTAGTTATCTCGAGCCATTTAGTATCTGTCTTACCCGCATCCGGAACAGGCTTGACAAGCGGCATGAGTTTGGTAGCTGTTTTTCCATATGTGGCAATACCCACACGACTGTCCGGACTGAGGCTGATAATGGTGTTGATTGCGTCATTGACAGCGTCCACTGTCTGCTGGAAACGAGACTCAGATTGGTAATATGTGTTGGCCATAGATGTGGAAAAGTCCAGTATGAACACAACGTCCAGAGGAATGGTTTCCTTTGTGTTTACCACATAGCTCGATCCGATCGTGGAAAAAACATGCAGAAAGTCGCTGTTATTTTTAATCTCTCCAACATATCCGTCCGTTTCCATGTCAAGCTTGATATTCTCTATAGATACTGTTTTATCCGACCACACTCGTCCTGCATACTGAGTGGTTTTATCGATTTGGAACATATCCGTATAGCTGTCCATGGTGTTGCCGTCCGCCTTATATTCTTCCGGAATAGTTCCGTTAGTTTTAGTGTTAGTGTCGGCAACAATGTCAGGGTCAGCGGCTAATATATTAAATCCGCTGAGGCCTGATATACTCATGCACAAGCAGAGTGTCGCAGCCAAAAGTCTCTTTATAATCGTATTTCTTTTCATAGTTGCCCCTCCTATATCCACTCTGCTTTATTAATTTCTTATTTGAAGTTATAGTTATTATTTATTTTATCATATTATTTGTAGGAAAGTCAATTTTTTTTTGTGGAATTTTTGGATAAAATCCACTAATTTTCAGGGTTTACGGCATTGTTTGTGAGGATATGCGCTGATAGAAAAGTGAAGATCACCGCCGGCTGTGCCGGTGGTGATCTTCATTTTATCCCTAATGCAGACTTTGCGAGCTGATCTGCCATATCGTTATACTTGTCACCCGAATGACCTTTCACCTTTATAAAGCGTACATCCACAATGGTTTTAACGCTGTCATAATACTGTTTATATTCTGTTGTGCCTTTTTTATTCGTTTTCCACTCGCCGGTGCACCATTTTTCTATTCCGGCATAATCGTAATAAATATCAAGCTTTTCTATTCCGTGCTCTACACAGTACCGCATTGCCGCCATTGAGCCCATTATTTCTCCCGCGACATTGCGCATTGAGGCAAGCTCCGCGTCGTTAAACGCTTCATTTTTCGTTATTTCTTTGCCGTTAAAGAACATAACCATGCCGTATGAAAACTGCTTTGTTTCTATGTTATAGCTTCCGTCAACATAAGCGACCGCCGCGCCGTCACGCGGCTCTTGTTTGTTGTTTTCATCTCCTACTAAAAAGGCCTCGGCCTCCGAAAGGGTCTCAAAACCCTTAAAAGCCGCGCCTTTAAAGCCGATTATCTGTTTCTGACACTCAGCCCATGTTTTAAATATCCCTGTTTCCCTGCCGTTCTTTACGGCGTAAAATTTCTTTGCCATATCCTTTAAACCGTTATAACCCTTACTCCTGCCTCCTGCATTGCCGCATGCCATTCGCGGTCGGGGCGTATATCTGTTATGAGCGTGTCTATCTTGTCGATTGACGCGATAACCGGTATGCCCTTTCTTCCGAGCTTGTTATGATCGCACAGGAAGATCACTGAATCCGAGGCCTGCATCATTGCGCGCTTTATTTCCGCTTCGTCCTCTGACGCGTCTGTCATGCCGCGCGAAACTGTCACGCCCTTGCACGAGAAAAAGCACTTGTCCGCCGTGAGATTTTCAGTGATCATCCGCTCGGCAAACCTGCCGGTATATGACATATTCCTTGTATTTAGTCCTCCGCCTGTGCATATGAGCTTTATATTATCACATTCTGCAAGCTCCAGAACTATATTTACGGCATTCGTTATAACGGTGAGTCCTTTCTTATTTTTTATATTTCTCGCAAGCCACAGCGATGATGTGCTTGCGTCAAGAAAAATCGTCTCGCCGTCACGAATCATATCAGCCGCGCGAGCGCCGATTTTATGCTTCGCCTCAGCGTTTACAACATCGCGCTCCTTATAGCTCAGCTCTGAGCCGGAGCTTGCCGCAAGTGTCGCGCCGCCGTAGGTGCGGACGAGAACGCCCTGCTTTTCAAGCTTTAAAAGATCGCCGCGTATCGTTTCCGGCGTTACGTCAAACTGCTTTGCAAGTTCGGTCACAAGCACGCTCTTATTTTCGGTTATAATATCCTCAATTTTTGATCTCCGTTCTACCGCGAGCATTGCTTATTCTCCTTTACCGATTTTAATAGCCTCCGTAAGATCAAGATCGCCGGTATATAAAGCGCGTCCGGTTATAACACCCTCGACGCCCACGGGCACAAGTGATTTTATATGCTCAATATTGCCGATACCGCCTGATGCTATTACGTCAATATTCACGTTTTCAACCATTTCCTTCATTGCCGCTACGTTAGGACCGGCAAGCGTGCCGTCTGTCGCTATATCGGTATAGACGATAGTTTTCACACCCATATCCGCTATTTTTTTCGCGAACTCAACAGCCCCGAATTCTGAGGTCTTTTCCCAGCCCTCAATCGCGACCATACCGTCTTTCGCGTCAATGCCTATCACGATCTTATCACCGTATTTCTCTACGGCTTCTCTTACAAATTCGGGATTTGACACCGCCTTTGTGCCGATAATCACACGGCTTATGCCGCAGGCGAGCTTGTCCTCGATATCCTGCATTGTGCGGATTCCGCCGCCGGTCTGAACCGGAACGGAAACGCTCTCACATATTCTCTTTATCGCCTCAGCGTTCACGCCATGCCCCTTTAAAGCTCCGTCAAGGTCAACGACATGGATAAACTCGCCGCCAAGCGACTCCCACTTTTTTGCCATCTCAGCCGGGTCATTGCCGTACACGGTGATTTTGTCAAATCGACCCTTTAACAGCCGCACGCACTGCCCGTCCTTTATATCAATTGCCGGATAGATTCTCATTAATTATTACCCTCCGTTTTCTCCATAAATGCCGCAACCATTTCCATTATGCGCTCGCGTTCCATTTTCATGCTGACCTTGTTCACAACAAATCTCGCGCTCAGCGGGCATACGACCTCGAGAACATCAAGCCCGTTTTCGCGCAGCGTCGCGCCCGTTTCAACAATATCCACAATAACGTCTGAAAGACCCACGAGCGGTCCGAGCTCCACCGAGCCGTTGAGCTTTATAATATCGATCGTCTGCCCTTTCTGATCCTGGAAATACTTTCTTGCTATATTCGGGTACTTTGACGCGACCTTCAGGTTTGTGATATTATCAAGCTTTCCCTTAAGCTCCGGTCTGCCGCACACGCACATATTGCATGCGCCAAATCCGAGATCTACCATCTCATACAGATTTCTGTTCTCTTCAAGCAGCGTGTCCTTGCCGACAATACCGATATCCGCCGCGCCGTATTCAACGTATGTAGGCACGTCCGATGCCTTTACAAGAATAAACTTCATTTTATGCTCTTCATCGGTAAAAATAAGCTTTCTTGACTTCTCCTTCATTTCCGAGCAGTCCATACCGATCGACATAAATATATCCATTGCAAGCTCCGCAAGCCTTCCCTTTGCAAGAGCTACTGTTAAATATCTCATTTGTTATATCCTCCTGAATCCTAAATCCTGCGGCGTAGGCTCCGCATCAAAGGCCTCGCCATAACCTAAAAACTCATTTACGGTCGTGTCTATAGTGTCATCTCTTTCAAGATCGTAAACCACGAGACGTCCGTTCGGATATACGCGGAGTATGCAGGTATTGTTTGTCGCTTTCGCGTATTCCTCAGAATCCTCAAAATCTCCGCCGCCGATATACATTTCCGTAAGGCAGCCGTTCACGCGCAAATTTGACGCAACCTCATAGCCGAGCCCCTCCGCGTTCTTTTCCGCAAATACAAGCGTGCCCGGAACAGCGTCACGTTCGCCCTTATACACCTGCATGATTCTGTTTATTCCGATTGCGCAGCCCACAGCGCCCTTCGGTGAGCCGAAGCTGCCCATAAGATTATCATAGCGTCCGCCCGCAGCTATCGGGAAGCCGACACCGTATGTGTAGCACTTAAAGATTGAGCCTGTGTAATAGTCGATGCTTTGCAGCATTCCGAGATCAAGCGAGATATATTTCTCAAAGCCGTAAAGGCAGAGAATTTCATATATGTTCCTGAGATTATCAAGCGCGATCTTTGATGTTTCGTTAAGCCCCGGCACATTCGCGCGGTCTATTATAGACGCGTCGCCGAAAAGATACGGCAAATCGATCATGACCTTTTTGATGTTATCTGCAATTTTCAGCTTGTCCACAATGCTTTTTATGCCCTGTGAATCCTTTGAATCTATTCTTTCGCGGAGCTTTTCGGTTGTTTCAGCGTCAAGCCCGAGCTGTTCAACAAGCCCGTTAAAGAACGCGACCTGACCTATCTCCATTGAGAATTCATCAATGCCGAGCGCGAGTATCGCCTCCATTGCGGCCGCTATCACCTCCGCGTCCGCCTTCGCGCTGTACGAGCCGATAAGCTCGATGCCGCTCTGCGTAATTTCACGGCTGCGCACACCCTCGGTATGCTCGGCACGGTAGACACTTCCGTTATACATATACCGAACCGGCGGCTTCTCGTTCTGCGCCTTTGTCGCCGCCATTCTCGCTATTGACGTTGTGAAATCGGGTCGCAGCGCAAGTATTCTGCCCTGCTCGTCAAAGAACTTGAACAGCTTCTCCTGCGAGATCTGTCCGCTCTCGCTGCTGTAGCAGTCATAATATTCAAATGACGGAGATTCTATCTCCTTATACCCAAAGGATGCGAAAACAGTCCATATTGTGCTTTCAATATCCTTCTTTACTGCACATTCATCAGGCAGCACATCGTTTACGCCGTTTGGCGTATGTAATTTCCAATCAGGCATTTTTATATATCCTTTCTATTTATATTGCGAACGGTTTGGAGAATCCCATAGACTCAACAAGCTCATTCGCGCGTTTAAGCTGCTTAAATCGGTATTCCGATATGTCATGTGTATCTGAGCCGACGCTCACGCCTATACCGGCGCGCTTTATCGCCTCGCGCTTTTTCGCGCTTGTGAGAAAATCGTAGTAGCAATCATAGTTACCCGAAACATTAAGCTCCCAGAAAATCCTTTCCGCTCTTAACACATCCGGCATATCAAGCCCGTAACGCTCGCCGAGCGCGAATATATCGCAATGCGCAAGCCCTACGGGGCAGCTGTAGCGATGCCGCCACGAAACGAACTCGAAGAAATCCATCGCCCGGAAATCGTCGAGACTTTCAAACAGCACATAGTCAAGCTTTGCTATATCATATGTCAATAAATCATCCGGGCGCGGGCGTGTTCCTATTTCAAGCCCCGCCAGAACCTTTATATATCCCGAATATTTCGCCTTGCATTCGGTGAGCTTATTAATATATTCATCTATATACCGGCTGCCGATGGAGAACTGGTGATCGGTTATGCCAATAACGTCAACGCCGTGATCTATCGCATTTTCAATGATTTGTTCAGCCGTATTCTTCCCGTCATAGCTGTACACAGTATGATTATGCAGATCCATTATCATAACCTATCACCTCTCCTTCCGATAAAATCTTATAACACTACACTTGTATTATAGCATTATAGTCCACCAAATTCAATAACAAATTTACATTTTTATCGGCTTATAATCATATTTTTTCCATACAAATTCGTCTAATTCCATGCGACTATGTGAATCCAAAAGATACTCCTTTTCTTCTTCAGAGAGCTCCGGAATAGTAAAGTTCACTATATAATTCTTAGCAAAAGCCATATATCCCTTAGAATACGGCTTACTTGTATGGAAGATATAGTACCAGAATGCTTCTGATTCAAGGAATATTTTCAGTATTTTCAGTTCCTCGACGTCCTCAGAGAACAGGGCATATCCACAATAAAATAATACGTTGGGATCTAATGACAAAACAGCAACAGGACTTCCACTTATATAAGGTATAAGAAGTTTTTTTCCAAAGTTATTCATACCTTGCGTTCTTCCATAAGCATACCATACAGGATAGTTTCCGTGACCTTTATCTCTTTTCAGTAACAGAGATTTGTATTCCACCAAAAACTTGTACGCTTCAGGAAAAGAAGATTGAAAAACATCTTCACCAATAAGAGCGAATGCATCATCATTATGAGTATATGGGAAAATTGCTATTTCCATTTTCTGTCTTAGTTCAACTTCACTTTTTATTATGTTAGGCTTTGCAACTTTAATACAGATATTTTTTTCAATCTTATATGTCTTTCCGTTATAAACTCTGTAATAATATATTTCATCTTCCTTTATCGGAGAGAAGAAGTAAACATCATTTTTCAAAGTAGCAAGGCCATTTCGTATCTTCCAATTTGATAAAGGTGTGCCGGAAGATTCGAGTTTGCGTATAACTTCATCTATACTACTTTCACGCATTCGCCATGGTTTCCCATCAGGGAAATCATGGTAATAGTACTCGGAAAATGTATGATGTTCCAAAGTATTCGTATCATTCAATCTAAAATATTTAATAGTTTCTGTACTGATACTTTTATCAATAAGTGTGATACAAGTATAGCTTGTTACGTTTTCAAAGATCTGGCTGTCTCTGAAATCTATAATGTGTATTTGATGCTTTACGGTAGCAAAATACCTACGAAGGCTTCTGCCATTTACACCTTGCAAATAGCTGTTTGGAGATATATAGCCAAGTTTTCCGTTAGTAGATAGCAGTTGTATGCCAATCTCAAAAAAAGGTATATAGAGATCAACATTTCCCACAGATGATGAAGCCCAATTCGATAAGAATGACTTGGTATTATTATTCATATTCTTATTGCGAACGTAAGGAGGATTGCCGATTACACAATCAAATCCATTATTACAGAGCTTTTGAAGTCTGTCGAAAGTTTTTTTATCAAGTGTGTCTGCACATATAAAGTGGAAATCGCATTTTTCTTCTTCTTCGTGTATAAGAACAACCAATGAAAGTAGAGATTTAACCCTATCAATAGCGTTATTATCAACATCAATCCCATAAAGATATGATGATATTATATCAGAATATGATATGTTGTATTTTTCGTGCATATAATCAGCAGCAGCAACTAAAAATGCACCACAGCCACACGAAGGATCGAGCACAGTGGGAACACTATCGCAATCCAGCGTATTTCTTACTATATAATCAGTTATGATCTCAGGTGTATAAACAATACCCTTTTCTTTCTTCTCGGTCTGAGGAACAAGCATCTCAAATATGGCTATAAGTTCACTTAAAGACAACTCTTTTTCTAAAATCTGATTTGCTCTGTCTATAACAGCATTATCCACGTCAGATAGATAGTTTTTCAGCCAATGACTCTTATCAATATCAATATTTCTTGTATTAGCAAAAGAGTATATCAATGCCTTCTCAATACTTGTAACATCATTTGATATTTTCAGTAACTTATTTACAAGCTGCTTAATGTTCATATTATTTAACTCCGTTCAAAAGATCAATGCGGCTAATCGTACGTCCTATGTTTAAGATTTGCTGTTTTCCCTGCTCAGTCACTTCATATAAAGAGAAACATATTTCATCAAGTTCTAACCAAAGCTGTTTCAGTTGTCCTGCAATTATCTCTTTTGTGTTGACCGTTGCGGAAATATATTGCTCCTGCAACTCCGATATTTCAGAATAATACTTAGCAAATATAGATACACATTCAGCCTTTTCAACAACTTTCTTAACAGGAAATGGGATAGGCGCAAGAAATTGCTTATTAAATTTGTAATACCCTCCGCTTTGAGGATTAGCTCCAGATTTACCAAGCACAGTGAAGATTGTAGAATTTATTATGCAAGTGATAGCTTTCATCAAGTTGTCAGATGCACCATTGACAGTAATAAACCATACGTTAGCGTTATCCATATACAGACCTTTATCATTGATAAAGGTTGCAATGGTGTCTCTTGCAGTCATTGGAATAATAATCTTATCAACATTGTATAGAGTGTGGTTATGTTCACGAGTAAATCTATGCCATGTATCACCGTCATAACACTTCACTTGTTCGGTGATTCTCTGTTTATTTGCAGATAAATAGTCTGCTAACAATGGGTATATCTCTTTAAGCTGTGAAAAAGGAATAATGTCATTGCTTGCTCCCTCGTAAGGAAATACGCAATATGCATCAGGTTCAACCTTCTTAAAAGGATAAAACTCTCGGTTATAGATTACGGATCTTACAGCCTCTTTTTCAACCCGTACAGTTTCTTTAAAACCGTTCTTTCCTACGATATTATTACCCTCTACATAGCAATTTGTCAGGTGATACATTTTCTTCCAAAGAGCCTGAATGCCGTCTTTAACAGCTAAATTTGGATAGTCACCAAGCACACCGCAAGCAACTGTTAGACGCTTTTTGATTTCTTCAACCTGATAGTTGTCATAAGACCATGTTTCCGATCCAGACTTTATAGACAGTTGAGCAAACTTACAGGTTTCAAAGTTACCACTATCATCGCTGTTTTCAAAAAGTGTTTTTATATCATCGGACTCTGATGGCATGAAGAAGTATTGTACACAATCACTTTTCTTTCGGGATAGAACCATTATCGAAACATAGGTTATCCTACCCTTGAAAATATCCGTTGCTTTAAAGTCAATCAGCTTTTCAAGATATTTGCCTTCATTGATAAGAGAACGTATTGAACGCCCATAATCAGTCTTGAACCAGCGCCTTTGAATTATAAATCCCAGTTTTCCATCAGAGTTGAGCAAACTGATACATTTCTCAATAAATAACACGGAAAGGTCTGCTTTGCCCTCAAATGCATCATAGCTTGTACTTAAATAATCATGCATCAATGGCTGTGCTGCTTTGAAGTGTTTAGTTTCAACATAAGGCGGATTGCCTATGACATAGGAAAATCCCTTATTGTTCTTGAAAACATCTTCAAAAGCTGCTCTTATATCAAATGGCTTTATTTCAGCTACATACTTCGCAGGGATTCTGCTATCTGTACCTACTAAAGTATTTCCGAGTTTAATGTTCAGATCAATATCACAAAGTATCTTTTCTCCGAAAGCACCAATTCCGTTCCATGCTAAAGGATTGTTTCCATCAACGATTTTTAATGCCAATGACATTTTTGTTACCTCAATAGCAGCTTCATCACAATCTATGCCATGAATGCAGTTGGTAACAATAGCTCGTCTTCCATTAATAGTAAGCATATAGCTTCCGTCTTGCTCAAAAAAATAATCACTGTATTTGCTTCGCATTTCTTCATCAGAGCTAAGAAGCTCTATCATTTTCTTTGCCAGCAATTCATAAACAGATACAATAAACACACCTGAACCACAACAAGGTTCGAGCACCTTAATACTTAAAAGACCATCTATAGTTTTTACAGCAGACAGATCAATAGTCTGTTTACACACCATATCAACAATATGTTCAGGAGTACAAACTGCACCATTTGTTTTTACATATTCAGATTTGGTAACTTCCTCTATTTTTCCATTATTGATCGCAAGCTGTTTGCCGAGAAATTCTTCATATATGTTAGCAATTACTTTAACTGGAATTACATCAAAACGATACGGATACGGATAATATAACTCGTTGATAAACTCCGTAAATACTTCATTGTCTATATTAAGATACTGAAACATTTCGTCACGTTTGAACATTGCTCCATCATAATGGTCATAGAATTCCATATAACAGCTATTCTTGAAGGAATTCCAAAATCCCTGCTTATCGGATAAGAAACGCTTTAGCTTTTCGTGCTGTTCAATTTCTTTAGACTCACACACTCTAATAAAAATTATACGGTCAAGTATTACTTGAACGTAATAATTAAGTAAGTAATCATTACTAATGACGGAAGGATTCAACTCAATCAGCCTATTCGCAAGTTTTATCCTGAAATCTGATAGCATGGACATAAAGTTATTGTCTAATTGGTTATTACCCTCGGTTGCTTTGAGAGTATATAATTGTTCGAGATGATTTGAGCATATATTATCATGCCAAAGATGCTCAAATATAGCATCAAAGTTATCTAAATAATCATCAATAGACAACTGTATTGTACCAATGTCTGATTTTTGATCAGGAGAAGGTATGAAACGAGTATCATAAATAACAAACTGCTCAAAGTTAGAAACGAATGCACAAGGAGATTGAGCAGACCAACCATATGAACGTATCTGGAATGCCGTTTCTTTGCTTGTAAATATATTAACATCTAATGATTTTGCATCTAAGAACGTCTTAATGTTAGCACCATTCATTAAAGTGTAGTCAGGCTTTTTGTGAGTGGAGTTAATTTGATTTAGTTTTTCTGCCTGCTGACCACTTAATACACGTTCTTGAAGTACCTGAGAGGTGTCCTGTACATCCCAACCGAAAATAGAAAGAAATTCATTAAGCCATGTTCTTATAGTTTCTTCGCTGATGTTTTTATGATCTTTCTCTCTGAGGATATTATTATATCGTTCGATCAGCTCAGAGAGTTTAGTTTTTGCCATATCTTTATTTGAATTGCCCATAACAATTCTCCTTTGGGTAATTTTTATTTGAACCGTTTAACATGCAAAATATAAACATCCAATATACATTATAGCACAAACCTACCGAAAAAGCAACTAAGTAACTTATAATTCTCTGAATTTTCAAATCTGAAAAGACGCTTCAAATAATATTGACAAAATATTTTTCATATGATAGAATGATAATAGAAAAAAGGCAGTCTGACAAACGGCTCGCCCAGTATAAACTAATTAGTTAGTTGCTACATTTGGCGGTGTGGGCGACTAACTTTTATTTTTTTACTTGTCTGTATGTGTTTAGTGTTGTCTTACATATATCCACTAACAAAGTATACTCGTCCTTTGAACAATTATCAAATATATCAACCAATTCTTTTTTGAATTGCACTAAAGAATTATCAACAACATCCATAAGAAAACAATCCACTGTCACATCAAGAGCATTAGCAATTGCAACAATACTTGGTAAGCTGAATTTTGTATTACCGCACTCAATATGAGATATACTGTTTATACTTAAATCAGATAACTCTGCAAGCCGCATTGGGCGTTGATATGTGGGCTATGGAAATTGTGCTTGACTTAAAAGAGGACTATCCGTATATTACATTGGAGGCTGTTCTTCCGTGCAGATCGCAGACATCCGGCTGGAACGTAAAAAACAAGGGAAGATATGACCGACTTTTGTCTGCTTGTGATAAAGTAACTCTTGTACAGGAATATTATACTCCCGATTGCATGATAAAACGGAATAAATATATGGTAAATAACAGTGATTATGTTGCAGCCGTATGGAACGGCAAGCCGAGCGGAACGGGAAATACAATAAAATATGCAGTACAGCAGGGCAAGCCTGTGTACTGCATTAATTCCGTTAATTTTAAAATGAGAGCAATATAACCGGGTTTTGTAATAGAGAAGTTGAAAAGGCAGTCATTTTCAGACTGCCTTTTATATCAGTATATATTATTCCCCATACTCCGCCATAATCGCGTCATATTCCACCTGTGTTATCGGCAGAACCGTGCCGTGACGGTATGTGCCGTCAAAGGTGAAGTCCGCCGCGGCCTTGAAATTGCCGGTCGCGATATCGTCTGTCACGAACGGCTTGTAGCCTTTGCTCTGCGAATACAGATCAAGCAGCAGCGTCCAGCCGCTTCCGTCAATGTTCTTATACACCGCCGGACCTTCATAACCGGTCATATCGCCGAGCGTGTAGGTTGAAACATCTGTCCAGTTACCGTCAAGGAAATTACTCTTCATCATTGTAACAGTAGATTTGCTTTCATTCTTTGTAAATCTGTAATATACGCCCTTATCCTCAACGATAGTGGTATCAATATTACTTACAGTGCCGCCGTCAATATATATTTCAGGCTCGGTAAAGGTTACAAAGTCCTTTGTATAGCTCTTGTACATACGCTGAACCCAGTCGCCGGTGAGCGATGCCCAGAATACCATATACTCGCCTCTTTCAGGATCATATATCGCCTCAGGCGCCCATACACAGCCTGCATTCGAAACGCCGACCTCGATAAGCCGCGGTTCGCTCCAATTCACAAGATCCT
This sequence comes from Oscillospiraceae bacterium, assembly GCA_022509005.1. Taxonomy (GTDB): domain Bacteria; phylum Bacillota; class Clostridia; order UBA1381; family UBA1381; genus Ornithomonoglobus. The sequence goes on from JAFLUC010000011.1 coordinate 24,602, forward strand.
CGCTCTCCCAGATCACAATGCTCTTTGAGCCCGCCGTCTGAGCCGCGCCCCAGTCACGTCCGTTATGATAAATACTCAGATCTGTAGCTATTATAAAGAACCTGCCGTCCTCGCCGCGAAGGATATACGGGTCACGCGCGCCCTGTGTGCCGAGCGTATTTTTAAGCACAGGCGTACCGCCGTTTACGGTAGTCCAGTCCGTGCCGTTGGTCGATACCGAGAAATAGATCTGCTCATCATCCGCGCTGCGCTCAGTGTTCATGAAATGCATGAACAGATACGCCGCCGCTTCAATTTCCGGCTTGATTTTTATGGTCTTTGTTACAATTTTTACCGGCATACCTTCCCAGTATCCAATATCCGGATAACCAATAATATAGTTTACTTTGTATGTTTTACCCTCTGTAAGACCGGTAAACTCACCTGATATATTACCAACTGTCTCTTCAACTCGGGACGTACTGCCGTTATCCTCAACTATATCAAGAAATACCCTGACCTCGTAAATACCCGTGTCGATTTCTTCGCTTGTATATTTAATAGTTGTACCTTCTGCATATGCCGTGAAGGTATCAGCCGCCGCTGTCAGACCCAGAACGGTAACGGTAAATGTTCTTGTATATGTAATACCGTTTTCCTCAAGAGTCGCGGTAAGCGTAACGGTTGTTGTTTCATCCTGTCTTGTTACCGTTCCGTCAATGCCTACCACATCAGGATCGGAGCTTTCCCATGTAACGCCGTCCGCCTGCGGAACAGTGATATCGCCTGTTACCGCAGATAAATCATCTTCAAATTCTATATTCGCGATCGCGGCGGGCATCGTTCCCTTTCTTATCACGAAATTATCAAGATAGCCTGTCGCATACTCACCGCTGCCCCAGTTTGCCTTGCCTATATAGGCAACCGGATTCGAACCGAGAATATCGGTGAGTTTATAGCTTGATGCAACGCTGCTTGCCAACGCTCCGTTTATATATAGATCCGTGTTACCCTCACCCAGCACAATGATAACGTCATTCCATTCATTCACCGTAATCGCGCCGGTGTTCGCCGTCGCTCTTGATCCGCCGCCATTATAGCGCTCAACGCTCATTCCGGAATTGCTCAATGCTCCGATATAGTGCTCCTGCTGATATGTCTGCGCGGTATCGTTCGGGGCTGTAAAGAACCACCATGACGTGCCGGTATTGGTCGGCTTGAATGAGAAGGAAACAGTTACCTCCTTCTGTCCTGCCAAAAGACCGTTGCCGTTTGCGTCGGTAAGAGTTATCACGCTCGCCGCTGAGTTATTGAACTGAACCGCTTTTCTGCCGTCAACCTCAACAAACGTCGGATTTCCTTCCGCCTTGCCGTAGGTTGAGCCGCTCGTTAAATCGCCGTTGTCAAAATCAAGGCTGATGAGCGTGCCGTCCTCCGGTATTACCGGCGCTTCTGTCGGCTCGGGCGGTTCGGGAAGATTTTCTGAATACGTTATAACATCCGCATCAAAGTTATCGTATGATACAACTCTCTCTCTCGATGAGTTAAACGCGCCCGCAAGCTCAAGCGACTTTATGCTTACCGGTGCTGTTAGGATTCCCTCGGCTGTTATATCGGTAACGCCGCCGGTAAGCGATACCGTTACGATGCCTGTGCCGTCGATTATGATCTCGCCGGTCTTGTTATATCCCATATAGTTTCTGTACGGCTGCGAAGCATGATTCCATCCGTTTGCGCTCGTGCGTCCTGACGTATTGCTCTTACACTGAGCGTTCATTGTTCCGCTGAGAACATTCATGCCGCCGATGCAAAGCTCTGTCATTGCGCTGCTGCCTGTGTTGATCGTAAACGATACAACCGCGTTTCCGTCCGCGTCCTTAAGGGCGAATGTGTTATCCACACCGCCGTCATCCCAGCCGGAGAACATATTAAATGTCAGTCTGAACCGGTCTTTTGCCGTAAGCTCTATCGCCTCGTCAAGCTCCGCCGTTGCGGTATCGTTTACCGGAACAAATACGTTTCCGAAGCGTTCAAGATTTGACGCGTATACCTGGTTTCCGTTCTCTGTCAAGGTTCCTGCCGGAGCGCCGAAAATATTCTCGCTGCCCTCGAAGTTATCGGTAAACTCCTTAATGTCCTTTACTGTTGGGTCGCCTGTCGGCGTATCCGGTGAAACCGCGCCCTCAATCAGGAACTCGGCAATATTTGTCATGTCAGACGGATTGGTATATCTGTAATATCTGTAAGCATAGCCGTTTGCAAGCTGTGACGCCTCAACCGTGGTGTATGTATTAGCCGGAATTGCTGTTGATATCGTATATAAATTCGTCCATTCAATCGCGTCGTTCGAGCCCTGCACTGTTCCGCCTACGGTACGTGAACCATATCCGCTTCTTGCCGCAAGCCGTATCGTACTTATCTTATACGGCGCGCCGTAATCGTACATTACCCAACTGTTCTGGCTGCCGTCAAAATATGTGGATAAGTCGCCGTCTGCGGCCTTGCGGTAGTCATCGCTGTCTTTCGGAGCGTTCGAATCATTGCCCCATGACGGAGTACCCGAAAGCCTGTATTCGGGAATATCAAATGTTTTCGTTACCGTCACGCCCGCCACTGTAAGCGATACCGTAACCGTGCCGCTTGACTTGATCGTGAGAATTCCGTTTTGGTCAATTTCAGCAACATCGGCATTGTCGACCGCCCATACAACCTCTCCGTCATAGTCCGGCGCAACGTTGCATGTGAGCCGTATGACGTCGCCGATGCCGAGCTGACTTCCGCCGCCTTTGATATTAAGCGGAATTGTGATCGTCTTTGCGGCAGTAAAGCCGTCAATTTCGGCAGTTACAGTAACGGTTCCCCGCGTCTTTATCGTTAATTTTCCGTCCTGCGCGATTGCCGCAACGGTATCATCATCAACCGACCATATAATATCACCTTCGATATCAGTATCAAGCGTCAGCTCAATCGTATCACCGATAAGCAGCTCGCCGTTGCCGCCGTTGATTACGGCATAGCCTGTATATCCGCCGATCTCCGGTGTGGGTGATGGTGTGCTGTCGTCATATTCTATCGTATCGGAAGCCGGCGTCATATCATCCCAGACAAGCAGCTTGTGCGTGGTATCTCTGAAATCGCCCTCAACCGTGTCGGTCGGCTTGTTGACCGATACATATTTAAGCGTGCCGTCGCTGTTGTATACAGCCATATACACGGTTTGCCCCTCTGCTTCTTCGGAAAGAGTGTAGCTGTAGGAAAGCCCTTCCTCCGTTGCCGAGAATTCGGTCAGAACAGCAGCGCTTACATCTTCGCCGTACTCGATTATATATGTTGTGATCGTGCCCGCCTTCGCGGTAGTTTTAAGCACCTTATCATTAAGCACCGCTTCGCCCTTGATCTTAGCCCAGTGCTCTGCGGCATTGCCGGTAGCGTTGTTCGAGCGGATCTCCGTAACCTTATTACCGACCGTTCTGAATGCGGAAAGATCGAACTCATAATCAACATTGCTTGAACCGCTGTTTACAACAACGATCTTGATCGCGCCTGTATCCTTATTATAGGCCGCTAAGGTGCGGTTTGATGACGCGATAAGTGTGTCGCCCGGGTTTATATATCTTGTAAACTGACCGAACAGATAATACTTGTTCGCCCACTCAACCGTTTCTGTGTCATGGTTTCCCATACCCATGCCCCACATAGTGCCGGTGACGTTAAGCGAAGCGTTCGCCTCTGTCTTTCTTCCGCTTGTCGGGTCAACAAAATTTGAATCCTTGTGGAAGTCAACTATATCCCACAGAACCCATGCCGAAGCCTGCATACCGTTCAGGTCGGTAATGATCCTATCTGCAAGACCAAATCCGTTCCAGTTTCCGTCAACCTCGCTCATCCAGAGGTTCTTGCCTGCGCTTTCAGCAATCGCTTTCACGCCCGCGCGGTTTGAGCCGCCATATGTATGCGTGTCGATACGGTCAAGCGCCGCCTTTGCCTCATCTGTAAGAGCGTTAAACGAGTTTATCGTATAGCCCAGATCCGTTTCATCAGGACCTGCCACAAGAGTGTCAATACCTCTTGAAACATACTCGTCCTTTAACGCCTTTATAAGCCCCGACTGATTCTCGCCCTGCGCTACAAGATTACCCTCCTGCTTAGGGCTGAACGCGCGCCAATAATTGCTTGCCGGATTCGGCTCGTTCATAGGCGAGTAGCTGTCGAAATGCAGTCCGATCTCGTCCATATGCTCCGTTACATCCGCGAGGAACTTCGCGAAAACGCCGTAATTTGACGGGTCAAGATTTTCCGCCGTTTCCTCGCCGCCCGATGAGCACTGACTGTTTGTCATAAACCACGGGGGTGAGTTGGTGTAGCCCTCAATATGCACATCAGGATTCTGTTCTTTTATTCTCGAAAGAACGTTCATCTGATCATGGTCGGCATCCCAGTCCCAATCATAAACAACATCGCCGTTCTCGTCCGTGACGAAGTTTGTGACCCTGTCGTTATCGTCATATTCCGGCTCGCCGCCCTCGTACTGCGGCACGGCAAAGGTCGGAAGCTTTGAGTCCGAGCGGTTTATGTGGTTATGTGACGGGTGGTCGCCGCCGCCTACGTTATAGCGCACAATGTCAAGACCTAATCCGTCCTCAGAATACAAGTCCTCCGCTGATTGCTGCGCCATCTTGTCGCTGTGTCCTAAACGGTTGCCCCACCAGCCCATACTGGTGCCCCAGCCTTCGAACCGGCCGCCGTTAAACGGAGACGCATTCGACGGGTCGAGCCGTACTACCGTCGCCGCAGCCGCTGATACCGGCATCACGAGCACGCCCGAGCTGAGCGTAACAGCCGCCGCAATTACGGAACACATAATTTTTCTCAGTTTCATATGTTCGCTCCTTTCTACGCTACGCAAAACTCCGTTTTGCTATGCTACAACTCGCAAGCGAGTTGTTCACCTTTCTTTTTATTCTGTTGTTATTATGGTCGGAAGCGATGTCGCGTGACCTACAAAATCATCCATCTCGGGCTTCATGTCAATTTCAAATGTACATGTGTTATTTTTATCCTCGTCCTCGCCCTCGTATCTTGCAAGGAACCGCATAAGCTTTTTATACATCTCCCGCTGCTTGTTGAAGGAGTCATACGCATAATCATAGCAAAGCTTGTTTGCCGCCGCGGTTTTATCAGATGCGGCAAGCATGGTCTTGTCCGAAGCTTCAATACTTTTTATCAGATCATCCTCATAGCTTGAGAAGAATTTTTTAATGCTGTTGCCGTATAATACGCGGTTCATGCCGCACAGCGTGCTGAGTCCGCGCGAATTCCAGAATGCCGAGCTTTCGTCATAATCCGGCGCGTCAACTTCGTACATATACGGAATATCCGTGATCGCCGCCGCGTAATACGGCACGAACGGAACAAATTCGGCGTTGCCCATACACAGCCATTCTATGCAGCCCGATGCAGTATCCATATCGGGGCGTATCTGCAGAACATGACATTCCTCCTGCCGCGCCGTGCCTATTGCCCGGATATATTTATTCCCCGGCTCATCAAGGCTGTATGGTGTGCCCTCGTACCGGCTGCGGCAAACGTTCATGACGTCCTTTACACTTATTTTAGATGTGGGCTTAAACAGCAGCTCATACTCCGATTTATACGGATCGGACCACATAACGCGGTTTAAGAGCCGGCTTCCGCCCCATATACGGATAGAATTCGTATCCTTCTTCTCCTCCGCGTACGTTTCTCTGAGGTTCATTGTGCCGGTTTTCGGTTTTCGGAACCCTTTTTCCTTCGGGAGATTTTCAATATCCGCCGACGCGATAACGTCCTTGGAGCCCAGATCCACCTCATTTAACATATACGCGTTCGGGATGACCGCCGCTTTATCATCGGGAAGCTTTATCGCGACATACTGATGTCCGGTATATATCTCCATATACCACGCCTCATTTTTATCTGCCGTCATTATGATATTACCCTCGCCCGATCCGTATTCGTCAACGATACCGGCGATTATCTCTATTCCCTCTCTTGCCGTTTTTGCCCTCGAAAGTATAATGTCATTTACCGACAGCTCATAGAGTCCGGTTTTCACAAACGGATCGGCAGCCGCGGCCTTAGCATTCGGGTACGCGGTGATCGTAGAGGTCGCCGCAACGCCAAGCTCATTAAAGCCCGCCTCGCCGTAAGGCGCCTTGCCTATGTTTCGCGATGCCGAACCGGGTACGGCGGTATATCTGTATGTATGAGCGGGATATTCAAGCTTTAACCCGTATACGTCCTTATAAAATGTGCCCGGTTCATGATCCTCTGCCGGATGTATAATAAACCGCTTGCTTTCATCGCTTACGATATCTTCGGTGCGTGCCAGCATTATTGAGCCGTCGCTTGAAACAGCCTTACCTACATATACGCCCGTGCACGCTTCCGCGCCGGAGCAAAAAACGCTCGCCACAAGCGCCGCGGCAGCAAACACCCGCGTTATTTTTTTTATTATCATGCTTTTTCAGCCTTTCAATCTATATTTTCTCTACTATATAATAAACCAAAAACCGATTTTTGTCAAGCTGTTAATCCCATATCAAAAATTGTTCAAAAAAGAGTAAAAATTTACAGTTGTTGTTGACAAATATGTGAATTTTGTATATAATTAATGTATATAAATACCCACGAGAGGAGTTTTTTACAATGGGATACTATTTTGATGATTCAAGAAGCATCTATTCATACGAAGGTACGGACCCGAAAGCGATAATCGGCTCGCTTGCGCACAGATATATGGGTCAGAACCTGGAGCACGGACTTTATTACAGAGCGTACTGCAACTACGGAATTACAAGAGTTACAGACTACCGCTATCTGATCGACTTCAATAAGATCTACCCGGACGCAAAGCAAAAGGACTGCGTATGGGCGTTCACATCGGCATATTCAGAGGGCAAAGGCGGCACGGACTTCGACGTGAACTGCTTCGGACCTATGACGATGTATGTAAACGGCGAGATCGTTTATCAGTCAGACCTCTTTAAGGAGAGATATTCAGAAAACGCGACGCGCGTTCATCTTCCGTTCGAGCCGGGCTGGAACGATATCCGCATCTGCTTCAAAAAGACAAAGGCGGGCTTCGGCGGTCAGTTCGGACCGTGGCTCGGTAAATGGGATTACTATACTATCATGCCGACAAAGGAAAGACAGGGTCAGGAGGGCTTCGTATTTACAGAGCTTGTAAGCGACAGCTATGAACCCGACTTTAAGGTAGGCATGAGCGAAAAGGATTTTGATAAGAAGCTTTATCCGGAGCTTGAATGGTCGGCGGAGGAAAAGGCGCTCGGTCAGCTTGCGAGAATGTTCGGCACCGATGCGGGCAAATACGCGGTCGGCTGGACAAACGGCTTCTTTAACGATTTTGCTGATTCTACATACAAATTCAATATAACTACAAAAACAGCGGCTAAGATCTATATTGACAAGAAAGAGGTCAAGGCTGTAGAGGCAGGTTCTTCGGAATTCACACTTGACATCCCGTTCGGATATCATGATATTCTTGTAAAAGCTGAGAGCGGCGCAGACTGGGGCTATGAGCTTACCGTAGACGGAGTTGAGTTCAGAAATCCGGCAAAGGTTAAGGGTACACAGGACGTATGGATCTATATCGGCTCATTTGACGCCGGTTACGAATTCCCGTTTGATACGGCTATGGATCTTAAGCACGTAATAGGCGATCCTAAGACGTTCTGGAGACTTGACGCGCCAAAGACATTCGTAAGACCGTATAACGAGAACACGCTTTTCGGACGCTGGAACTATCCGCTCGGCGTTACTATGTACGGACTTCTCCATGCCGCGATCATGACAGAGAATGAGGATATAAAGAGATACATCAAGGATCACGTTCAGCTCTGCTGCGATACGCTTGAATACGCGCTCTGGGATAAGGAGCAGTACGGCGGCGCGACATCGATCCATAACCTTCTTACATCGATCGACTCGCTTGATGACTGCGGTTCATTCGCATCAACCATGCTTGAAGTACACAAGTATCTCGGACTTGAAAACGTCAAGTTCGTTGCCGATTACGTTGGCGACTATATTTACAATAAGCAGGACAGACTCCCTAGCGGCGCATTCTACCGCAAGGATATGCTCCACTCATTCCACAACATGACGATGTGGGCTGACGATCTTTACATGAGCGTTCCGTTCCTGACCCGCTACTACGAGTTCACAGGCGACATCAAGTACGCTGATGACGCGGCAAATCAGTTCCTCGCGTTCAAGGATATGCTCTTCATGCCGGATCAGGGGATCATGTCGCACGTATATGATTTCAGATACGATTCAATGACAGGCGTTCCGTGGGGACGCGGCAACGGCTGGGTTGTATTCTCAATGACGGAGCTGCTTGAAAAGCTGCCGGAGGATCACCCGAAGAGAGACGCGCTGATTGAGTTCTTAAACACATTATGCGAGAGCTACTTAAAGCTTCAGGACCCGGACGGCATGTGGCATCAGGTTATCACAGACTGGGAGTCATATCCTGAAACATCATGTACATCAATGTTCATCTACGCGTTCTCGCGCGGCGTGCGTTTCGGCTGGCTGAAGGATCCGGCAAAGTACGTTAAGGCAGTATTCAAGGGCTGGGAGGCGCTTTCAAAGACCTCGGTTGACCGTGACGGCAACGTTTACGGCGTATGCCGCGGCTCAGAGTTCTCGTTCATCCCCGACTACTACAAGTACGAGCTTGGCTGGAACCTCAACGATACACACGGCACAGGCATAGTAATGCTCGGCGGTATCGAAACGCAGAGACTTACAGACTTCATAGCAGGCAAATAATTCTGATAAAATGGAGATTGGGCTGTATCAAAACTAATTAGTTTTGATACGCCCTTTTTATTTTGCGGGCAACAAAACCGAAAATATTAAAAGTTTTTGTACTTTAAGGTATAAAAACTTGATATTTTTTGAAGTTTGTGGTATACTATGTATAGGAGGTGAGCGAAATGTTTTTTTCGGAATTTAATTTAAAAAATCGAGATTTATATCTTAACAAATTAATTGCTTTTAAAGATACAGAGCCGGTCAAAGTCATAACAGGCATACGCCGCTGCGGTAAGTCCAGTCTTATGAGGTTAATGATACATCATTTGAAAAACAGCGGCATAGCGGATGAACAAATTATATTTATGAATTTTGAGTCTATGGAATACAGAAATATTGACAGTACAAGCCTGTATGAGCATATAAAAGGTAAAATTATTAAAGATAAAACAATGTATCTGTTTTTTGATGAGGTTCAAAGGGTTCCGCAATGGCAGGATGCGATAAATTCATTCAGGGTAGATTTCCAAAGTGATATTTATATCACGGGTTCAAACGCTTATTTACTCTCATCAGAGTTCTCAACATATCTTGCCGGAAGATATGTTGAAATTAAAATGCTTCCTCTTTCGTTTGCTGAATTTATTGATTTTAATAATTATATAATAAAAGAATATAACAGCCCTGCCGGCGGGCTGCGCAAACGTGTTTATGACGCAAACGGAGAAATTTACAGTATAGATGAATTATTTGAGGCATATCTGAAATTCGGAGGTATGCCGGGAATTTCAGATGTCGGTCTAGTGCAGGACAAGGTTTTAACATTGCTTGACGGCATATACTCAACAATAGTAGTCCGCGATATATTAGAACGTGAAAAGCGCCGTGGTCAAAAACAGATAACTGATTCGGATCTATTGCGAAAAATCATTATGTTTTTGGCCGATAACATCGGAAATAACACTTCCATAACATCAATCGGAAACACGTTAGTAAATGAAGGACTGCTTGACGAGGGTGTCAGAAAATCAAAGCCGGCGGTGAAAACAGTTCAGTCATATGTAGGAGCCTTGCTTGAATCATATGTTTTTTACGAAATAAAACGATTTGATATAAAAGGAAAGGATTATCTCAGAACTCTTGGTAAATATTATATTGTGGACAGCGGATTAAGGAATTATTTGCTTGGATTCCGCGATGCGGACAGAGGTCATCTAATTGAGAATATAGTATATTTTGAATTGCTGCGTCGAGGATATGATGTGGCAATCGGTAAAGTCGGAAATAAAGAGGTTGACTTTATTGCAACCAAGGCTGATGATAAAAAGTATATTCAGGTTACTGAAACAATGGCAGCACAAGAAACAAAAGAACGCGAGCTTGCGCCACTTAAAATGATACGGGATAATTATGAAAAAATAATTTTAACAACGGATAGAAGCTTTATTACGTCATATGACGGAATAAAAATTGTAAATCTGACAGATTGGCTTGTTGATTAAAAAAGTAGAACACGCGGGGACAACACAAAAGAGGACGGTCTGTTGTGTTTTTCGCCAGCAATTAGTGCACGAGAGAACCGCCCCCTTACTTCTGTCCCCTTGCTTCTGCTAACTCATTCTGTATTTTGAGAAAATTTGCCTTGCATTATCTGTCTATTATTCTACCCTATGCTTTTTTGCATACTCTCTGGGTGTTATTCCCATATGCTTCGTAAAAAACTTTGAGCAGTAGGATATGTCGCCAAACCGCAGCTCATCGGCGATTTTTTGCACAGAAAATCCGTTCCGTAGAAGGAGCTTCATTTTTTCTGTGATCAGGCTTGTAATATACTCCTTTATCGTACTGCCGGTATCGGTCTTGAACTGCCGTCCGATATACGTCTGGGAGAATCCGATGCTCCGGCATACCTCGGCAACGCTCAGCTGCGCGGACAGGTTCATATCTATATATCTATACAGATCACGGTACTTATTGTATATTTTTATATCATTGTCAATTTCATGCACAAACGGCTCTATCAGCCCGAACGATATATTTCTTATAAGGTTCTGGCAGAACACGGCGGAATGCGCGTCCTCCTTATAAAATATATCGAGGATATTTAAAAGCTCCTCTTTTGTCGAGGGAATTGTAATGATCCTGCCCAGGCGCGACAGAATATCCTTATTCGGGATAACGCTTAATTTAAAATGAATAAATATCTGCTCCATATAGCTGTCACACCTGTAATTATACGTTGAATCGGCAGGGATAAGATAGATATTATACGGAACAAGATCGACGCGTTCCTTATCATTATAAAGATATCCGTGCCCGTCCAGGATAAAATACAGCCTGTTGTAATTATGGCTGTGATCGTCAAAATGCCATCTCGAATCAAGCGAGCGATGGAAAATATGCGATATGCTTATGTTAAGCTGATTACACAAATCATTCAGATGAATAAAATTCATATTAATTTCCATAAATATCATCTCCTTCCCCGATTATTATACCATAACGAGTGTTTCCGCGCAAGACCGAAGTTGAAAAAGTACAAATAATAGAAGAAAAAGTCCATTGTTAAACCTCAATATGTTCGATATAATATAAATAAATACAAATAATGAAAGGGATACAACCATGAAAAATATACTGAGCATTTTTACCGCGTGCTGTATGACGGTCTCGTGCCTGCCTGGCATGATACAAGCGTCTGCGGAATCTGCCGAGTGGACATTCGGCAGCGAGTATAAGCTGATCCACGACTTTGACAGCAGATCAAGCCTGCCCGAAACCGAAATCAGCGGTACAGGCTTTAAGATTTCGACCAACAGCTCGAATTACAACAACGTTGTAGTTCGTAATAAGTCGAGCGAAAACAAAGGCTACTATCCTTATAAGGACGGACTGCCCGAGAACGGCTATTACCTGTTCATAGGCGCGGGCGGCAACGGAAACGCGGCGGCAGCTCTTACATTGCCCGAAACGGTAGACAAAGGTAAGTATATAAAAATCACCTATGCCAAGCCTTACGCAACGAATAACGGCAGCTCAAACAGAAGCGGAGATAACCGTAATGCCAACACGTTTACAATTTCGGACGAGACGATCGATATTCAGACAATCTGCGAGTTTGACACATGGTACACGACAACCGTAAAGTCCGGCAGCGCAATATCGGAAATCAAGTTTAATCTCGGCGCATGGAGCGCGGTAGCTGTTTCATCGATAGAGATTACAGACAGCGCAGACACCATTGAGCTTACATCAGAGGAAAATGTTACGGAAAAATATATAATTCCGGGGGAAGAACAGACGGTGAAGTATACGGCAAATATTTACAACAGCATAACTACGCTTATGAACGATACCGGGGTCATAGCCCGCGGCACGATCGATACGGCGGCGGATGTAATGTATTCGGCAGATTATGAGGGCGTGAGCATTGACGAGAGCACAGGTCTCTTAACGATCACAGATGCGGCGAAGCCGGGCACAGTGACCATTAATGCAGAATACAGCGGTATTACGAAATCAGTGGAACTTGAATTACTGTCTCTTGGTAACGCAGACGGCGTAGAGATCACAGGCGACGAGGCCGTTAAGAAAGGAAATACATATACATATCACGCAATCCCAAAGGTGGACGATGTTATTCTACCTGAGCGCGCGGCGATATGGGAGATTGTCGCGGGTGCTGAAACCGGTGCGACGATTTCGGATGACGGCGTGCTGACTGTTCCCGATACCGCAGCAGCGGGAAATATAACGATCAAAGCGACATTAGCGGTTGATAATGTTCAGACAACGGAAAACGTTTCCGCTGCCTATACGGTTACGATCAAGGGCGAAGAGGAATCCCCCTACGAAATAGGCGGCGTGTTCCTTAAGGACGGTGCGGCGGAAATCAACGCGGCGGCGGGAGTCGACGGCGTTATAATAGACGTTCCGAAAAACGCCCCGTCAGGATACAAGCTTGCAGTCAAGGCAGTTGACGCAAAGGAACTTAGGCTTGATTATAAAGAGGCGCCGTTAACCGGTCTTAACGAAGGCATCGGCGAGATCAAAGCGGCGCTGGAATTCAAAACAGGCGCAGCAGCGGAAATAAGAGCATATATCATAAACGAAAAGAATGAAATTGTTTCAGATATTTACACTGCAACGACAGGCGAATACAAAAACGTGCCGCTCGTTTCCGACTGGCTGACAGGCAAAAACTCAGGACTGGGCATGGGCACTAAGGTATTGAAACCGGAGGGCGCGCCGTACGGCGTTGATCCTGAATTAGTCGATGTTTCAACACAGAATGTAAGATACACTTACGGCAGTGACTATAAAGGTCCTGATGCTGACAACACACTGTGGTACAAGGAGGGCGCATTCCTCGCCCAGAGCGGCAATAGCAGCAACAGCATTTACGACATGCACGCCGTTGACTGGGAGCGCGAGGCACTGCCGATAGGAAACGGCTATATGGCAGGAATGCTGTTCGGACTTCCCGACAAGGATCAGATCCAGATTAACGAGGAAACCTTCTGGGCGGCGGGCTACCGCGGCTTCCAAAGCAAAAGTGAAATGCCGAACAACAAGGTAAACACGAATATGAGCGAGGCCATAAACGGCTATATGAGCGTCGGCAATATCTTTGTTGACTTTGGCATGCCGAAGAATGCTGCGGTAAACAACTATTACCGTGACTTAAATCTTGATGACGCTGTGGCGCATGTGCGTTACGAGTATGACGGCGTTAAATACAGCCGCGAATACTTCGCGTCATATCCGAAGGAGGTTCTCGCGTTCCGCTATACGGCAGAGGGCGGAGAGCTTAACTTCACCGTAAATCCGGTGTCGATGCATCCGGGCGATGTTACGGTAAATAACGGCGAGATCACGATTATCGGAAAACTCAAAGACTCCGAGCCGTATTCATCAGGCGGAAACGTTGCATGGAGTCAGGAGTCAGATCTTGAATACTGCACAAAGATCAAGGTAATCGCTGATGACGGCGAGATAATTGACGGCTATAACAAGGTAACGGTAAGCGGCGCGACAGGCGTTACAATTCTTGTAGCGGCGGCGACAGATTACGACAAAGACCAATTCGTTTTAAATGCTGACGGAACGGTTGATATGACCAAGACTCCGTATAAGAGCACAAGAGGCGTCGCGGCGGCAATCGATAAGGCGACAAACAGAATGAACAATGCGGCGGCTATTAGCTACGGCGCGCTAAAGGCTGAGCATCTTAATGACTATCATGGTCAGTTCGATACTGTTAAATTCAATCTTACCGGCGACGAGATCTGCAATACTCCGACAGACGAGCTGCAAAATTCGTATAACAAGGTTATATCTACAACAACAGAATCCGGCGGCGCGACAAGGGTATCATATACCTCCGAGGACGCGTATAAGGGCTTGGATAAGCATCTTGAAGAACTGCATTTCAACTACGCGCGTTACATGATGATCTCATCGTCGCGTTCAACCACAATGCCCGCAAACCTGCAGGGTAAATGGTGTCAGTCCGTGGCGGAAATTTGGGGATCATGCTACTGTATAAACATCAATATGGAAATGAACTACTGGTTTGCCGGCGGCGCAAATCTCATAGACAGCGCCAAGTCGCTTATCGGCTGGTTCAACTCGCAGATCCCGGCAGGCAAGATCACCGCAAAGAACTACTATGATGTAACACCTAAGAGCTATACCTTAGACGGTCATACGATAACATTCACCGACTCGACCGCGCCGGAGGACGAGGTGTTTATCATGCACACCAAGCAGGCGATCATGGGAACGACCGACCTTACAGGCTCAACGAGCATACAGTCACCGGGTAACACCGCATGGCTCATGTATAACCTCTGGGATCTGTATCAGACAAGCGGCGACAAGGAGCTTTTGGCCGATGATCTGTACCCGATAATGCGCCAGGTGGCGAACTTCTACACGCAGTATCTGTACACCAACTTTAAAAAGACCGACGCAAGCTATCCCGACGGATATTATTATACCACATGGGAAGGACGCTCGCCGGAGCAGGGGCCGTACGGAGAAGGCATCAAGTACGATTTACAGCTTGTAGCGGGCATGTATGATTACACGATCGCGGCGGCGGAAGTGCTCGGCATAGACGCTGATAAAGCGGCGGCATGGAAAGAGATCAGAAACCACCTTGAAACGCCTGTTGAGCTTGGTCTTGACGGACAGATCAAGGAATGGAAACAGGAAACGAATTATAATAAGGACGCAAGCGGAGCGGACCTTGGCGCGGACAACGGACACCACAGACATATATCCCACCTTGTAGGCTTGTATCCCGGAACTCTTATAAACCGCGACACAGAGGATTGGTTAGAGGGCGCAAAGATCGTTTTAAATAAGCGCGGCGATGACTCCACCGGCTGGTCGTGCTCGAACAAATTCTTGTTATGGGCGAGAGCGCTTGACGGTGACAGAGCGCTTGCGCTGTTCCGGTATCAGCTTGCGAAAAAGACATATGCAAATCTGTTCGACACGCACGATCCGTTCCAGATCGACGGAAACTTCGGCTCGGCAGCGGGCGTTATGGAATTATTGATGCAGTCACAGACCGGAACGATATATCTCCTGCCTGCGTTGCCGACAGTATGGGATAAAGGCGAGATAAGCGGCATCAAGGCGAAGAACGGCGCTGAGGTTAGTATCGCATGGGCAGATAACAAGCTCACAAGCGCAAAGATAACTCCGGTAAGGGATGGAGATATTGAGATAGGCTATGATATTGATGATACAAACCTGAAGATTACGTCTGACGGAACAGAGGTTGTATTGGAAAAAGCAGACGGTATATACGTATTAAAGAACGCGGCGGCGGGAACGACATACACGATCGTTCCAACAAATGAAGAGCCGGGACCATCGGAATCACCGCAGATCGAGCTTACCAAAGATCACGTAAGCGTCAGCTTCAGCGGCGGGCCGGACGGAGTATTGATACTTGCCGGTTACGATGAAAACGGCGTTATGATAAAGACTGAAATCATTGAAGGCTATGCTTCTGAAATAAGCGGATATGACAACTGTGCTTCAATCAAAGCATTTTTATGGAACAGCATAGACGGCATGAAACCGATTTGCGGGCATGAATCTATAACTTTAAAATAAATCTCTCTTTAACTTAGCAAGGACTGTGGTATTTTGCCGCAGTCCTTTGTTTTTGAGTATTTTCTTGAATTTTTCGTCGAATATCTATTGCATTTTTGTGAGAATTGTGATAAAGTAAATCATTTGACAATTCAAGAAAAATGTGGTATAATGGTATTGTAATAAGATAATAGATTGGGGGTATGTTCAATGATGGGCATATTCCGGGAAAAGGAGCGGTAAAGCATGTATTGTGTCGGAGATAAGGTTGTGCATCCCATGCATGGAGCCGGAATTGTAAAGGATATGAAGGAGATTGAGCTTTCCGGTGTAAAACGCGAGTATTATGTTGTATGCTTCGCCGTAGGTAATATGATTTCAGATATTCCGGTTGACGGATGTGAAAAAATCGGCATAAGAGATGTTATTCCCAAGGATGAAGCGAGAAAGGTACTTGAATTCTTCCACGGTCATGAAGTGGGCAATGACATTAACTGGAACAGGCGGCAGCGTGAAAATATCGTTAAATTAAAATCGGGCGACATATACCAGGTTGCCGGTGTTCTTAAAGAGCTTATGTGCCGCGAAAAGCGCAAGGGACTTTCAACGAGCGAACGCAAAACGCTCGGTTCGGCAAAGCAGATTGTTCTGAGTGAGTTGATCTTATCGGAGGTCGCTGATGAAACCGATATAGAGATGATCCTTGACGATTCCGTAGCAGAGGCAATAGAGCTTAAGAATAAAGCTTAAAAGAAGAAAAAGACAAAACCCATAGGTTTTGTCTTTATTTTTACCGAGGTGGACTTTTATGAAAATTTCAGCGATCATAGTTGCAGGCGGACGCGGCAGGCGCATGGGCGCGGATATAAACAAGGTGTTTCTTCCGCTTTGCGGCAAGGAAATTCTCAGCTATACCTTGACGGCATTTGAGGCTTGTGATAAAATAGATGAAATCGTGGTTGTGACAGGCTCGGATGATATTTCGCGAGTCAAGGATATAGTTAAGCGCGAAAAGCTTAAAAAGGTCACGGAAATAACAGAGGGCGGCAAGGAACGTCAGGATTCCGTATATAACGGGCTGCGCGCCGCTTCCGGCGGGCTTGCCGTTATCCATGACGGCGCGCGCTGTCTTATAACGCCTGAGGAAATTGCGGCTGTTATAGGTGACGCGATAGAATACGGAGCGGCGGCGCTCGGAGTTACCGTTAAGGATACACTCAAATCAATTAACGAGAGCGGCAATATCATTGGTACGATTGACCGTGAACACACTGTTCAGATTCAAACGCCGCAAGTGTTTCCCGCCGCTAAAATAAAGGCTATGCATGAGGCTATTTCAGCACGCGGCATAGCCGTCACAGACGATTGCTCGGTTTATGAATATTTCGGAAAGACCGTTCATGTAACCATGGGCTCATATGATAATATAAAGCTCACAACACCGGAGGATATTATAGTCGGTGAACAAATATTAAGGAGAAGATCAACGTGAGAATTGGTTTTGGCTATGACGTACACAAATTAGTCGAGGGCAGAAAATGCATTATATGCGGAGTAGATATTCCGCATGATAAGGGACTGCTCGGGCACTCGGACGCGGATGTTGCAATACACGCGCTCTGCGACGCTATACTCGGCGCGGCGGCGCTCGGCGATATAGGCAGACTCTTTCCCGACACGGATGAAAGGTTCAAGGGTATCGACAGCCGCATTCTTTTAAGACACGTTATGGAACGGGTAAATGAAGCGGGATACCGGATCGGAAACGTCGATATCACAATAGCGGCGCAGAAGCCGAAGATGATGCCGCATATAGAAAAAATGCGTCAAAACATCGCAGAGACTCTTGACTGTGAAATAAACGCGGTAAGCATAAAAGCGACAACCACCGAGAAGCTCGGCTTTGAGGGGCGCGAAGAGGGAATCAGCGCATATGCTGTCGCGCTGTTACAATAGAAGGAGGATTTGGGATATTGAACATCTATGATTTTGACAAAACCATCTATGACGGTGACTCAACCGCCGGATTTGTGAAATACTGCTCAAAGCATTATAAGAAAGCGTATATAACGATCATCCCGACACTGTGGGCGTTCTTTCTGTATATGATAGGGATTTACACAAAAACGCAGTTCAAGGAAAAGATGTACCGGTTTCTTAAATATATTCCCGATATTGATTCGGCAGTGAAAGATTACTGGGACACGCATGAACAGAATATTCTTGACTACTACAAAAAGCAGCACCGTGAGGACGATATAATCATTTCCGCCTCGCCCGAGTTTTTGTTAAGACCTATATGCGACAGGCTCGGGATAAAGCATCTTATCGCCTCGCGCGTTGACAAGCATACGGGAAAATACACCGGCGAAAACTGCTGGGGCGCGGAAAAGGTTATACGTCTGAAAGATGAATATGGTATCGGCCGCTGCGACAGCTTTTATTCCGACAGTTTCAGTGACACACCGCTTGCGGATATCGCGGACAAGGCGTATATCGTACGCCGCAACGATCTCACACCGTGGCACGAATACAAGGAATCGACCGGCGAAAAGCTAAAGCATATGTTCCTTAACCCGGAATTTTTAGTGTTCATAATCGTGGGCGGCATAAATACCGTTGCGTGCGTTGCGCTTGCGACAATATTCCGCTCATTTATAAACGGTGATCCGATTGTGGCCGATAACATCTCATTCGCGCTCGGGTATCTCGGCGCGAACATAATCGGATATATATTGAACAGCCTTATCACATTTAAGGATAAGAAACTGAGTATATTAAAGTATTTCAAATTCTTCATATCATATATACCGAATTTCTGCATACAGCAGGGTATCGTATGGCTGTGCAGCACGTTCACAACGCTGCCAATGCTCGTTAAATCAGCAGCGGCGGCAATTATAGGTATTCCGGTGACGTTTGTTATTATGAAGATATTTACTTTTAAGAAAAAGGATTAAAAAATACCGCTGCATCGGATGATGCAGCGGCTTTATTTTTATTAAGAATTAGCCAAGCTCTGAGAAGTACTTGATAGTTCTTACCATCTGTGATGTATATGAGTTCTCGTTGTCATACCATGAAACAACCTGAACCTCATAGAGGCCGTCACCGATCTCAGCTACCATTGTCTGTGTAGCGTCGAAGAGTGAACCATATCTCATACCAACGATATCTGATGAAACGATCTCATCCTCTGTGTAGCCGAATGACTCGTTTGAAGCAGCCTTCATTGCAGCGTTGATGCCTTCCTTAGTAACATCACCCTTAACAACTGCTGTAAGGATTGTTGTTGAACCTGTCGGTGTCGGAACTCTCTGAGCTGAACCGATGAGCTTACCGTTAAGCTCCGGAATAACAAGACCGATTGCCTTTGCAGCGCCTGTTGAGTTCGGAACGATATTAACAGCAGCAGCTCTTGATCTTCTGAGGTCGCCCTTTCTCTGCGGACCGTCAAGAGTCATCTGGTCGCCTGTGTAAGCGTGGATTGTGCACATGATACCTGACTGGATTGCTGCATACTTGTTAAGAGCGTCAGCCATCGGAGCCAAGCAGTTTGTTGTACATGAAGCAGCTGAAATGATCTTATCCTCAGCTGTAAGTGTGTTGTGGTTTACGTTGTAAACTACTGTCGGGAGATCGTTACCGGCAGGAGCTGAGATAACAACCTTCTTAGCGCCGGCATTGATGTGAGCCTGAGCCTTAGCCTTTGATGTGTAGAAGCCTGAGCACTCGAGAACAACGTCAACATCAAGCTCGCCCCACGGACAATTGTTAGCATCCGGGAATGCGTAGATCTTGATTTCCTTGCCGTCAACTGTGATTGAATCCTCGCCGGATGTAACCTTATCAGCAAGCGCATATCTACCCTGTGATGAATCATACTTTAAAAGATGAGCAAGCATCTTCGGGCTTGTGAGGTCGTTGATTGCAACTACTTCGTAGCCCTCTGCACCGAACATCTGTCTGAACGCAAGACGTCCGATTCTACCGAAACCATTGATAGCAACTTTAACTGCCATTTTGAATTTCCTCCTAAAAAAATATATATTTTTTTGATGTAATACATCTTAATCTATATTTTACCTCATTTCTATAAAAATTACAAGCCCTTTTGGCAAAATTCTGATATTTGCACAAAAAGGCTTGTTAAACTTTGAACAATATTG
>JAFLUC010000110.1 GCA_022509005.1 Oscillospiraceae bacterium
TTCTTTCCTAAATCTATTCTCCAAAGCTGTTTTCCGTTAAGCTTGTACGCGTCAATTATACAGCTGCCTGAAAAGCCCTTGTGTGAGTTATCCTTACCGTTTGCGTCCCAACGGAATACTATCTCGTACTCGCCATCACCGTCAAGGTCAGCAACAGTAGCATCATTTGCAGTGTATTCATGAACTCTGCCGCGCGGTGAGATGAACGGCTCCGGTTTGTTGAGTGGGATCGAAAGGTATTCCTTGTCCCATACCTTAGCGGTGTATCCCTCTTTCTCCATCTTTCCATTAAGCACCGCTTTTACGGTATAAATATCACCCTTTTTGCCGTCATGATCAAGATAATTTGTAGCACCGGTCAAAATGTCCGTAATACGCTCTCCGTTCCTGAACAGAACAAAGCAGAGTCCGAGCTTGTATTCATAAGCCTGCAATCTCCAGCTCAAAAATACTCCGTCCTTCGTCGGAACCGCTACAAGCGCGCGGTCAAGCGTTTCCATCTTTCTTTTAAACGGCTTTGCCTTGATCTCGGAATCTACCGTATATTCCGGTGAATAGCCGTGCGGAGTTACTGCGATAACTGTATATGTGAATTTTACGTTTGTGTCTACCGTTGTGTCTATAAAGCGGCACTCTCTTGTGCTTCCGACCGGAATCATCTTACCATACGGCGCTGTACGGAATACGTTATAGAATGCAGCGTCATATGTACTTTCCCAAAGGACTGTTACATTGTTGCTGCGTGAAACAGCTGTGAGCTCGGTTATCTCACCCTTAACCTCACCGCCGTCAACAACCTCTGCAAGAACCGTTGTATGGTTACTGCCGCGGAATTTATTTGAGTACAGCGGATACACACTGTATTCATATTTTTTACAGAGATGAACAGATTTATCTGTATAACTTTCGGTATATACGTTTTCAAGTCTGTCATACTCATTGTTTCTGAGGTTTCTTCTGACAATCTGATATCCATGGCTGCCCTCAACCTTAGGCCATGTGAGCGTAATTGACGGGCTTTCCGGCTTTGCGCATGCCGACCATGAAACCTCAGTCATTTTAAGCCAGCGTTTTGCGGCAATATCAATCGCGTTAAGTGCCGGGTGTTTTCCTGAGAACTCAAAAAATATCTCACCGTTTGTTACCTCAACCTCATGGAATCGTTCAATAACGGTACTGTCATGAACCCATGAATGCTCTTCCTTACCGTTTATTTTGAATACTGTGGTAACATCGCCTTCATCCTCATAATCACCGAGCGCGATTCTTATCTTATACATTCCGTTCGGAACCTTTACTCTGAAATCATTTCTGTCCATAATAAGAAAATCTCTCATTATTTCCTTCTCACCGGAATTTCTGAGCATTGCCTGCGCTCTGTGTCCTATTCCATAACCGACCTCATCATCATAAAGACTTCTGCCTGTTATTTTGATATATCCATCGGCTGCTTGTTTGCTTCCAAAGTCAAAGCTTAAATCCATAGCTTCTCTCTCCTTTGATTTTTTACATCAGCATACTGATGCAATTTTTTTAAACATGGTAATTATATCATACGTCAAAATTAATGTCAATCATATTAAGAATAATTTTCATCTTAAAATTATATTCTTTCTCTTCATGCAAAAAGGACGCCCCATTAAAGAACGTCCTCCTGTATTTACCGACTGCTTGTTAAGACTTGTTCCCCACATACTGAGAGCTGCCGAAAGCAAGAATAAGAACGAATATCGGATTTAAGAAAATAAGACCGAGCGCAAAGCCCACTCCGTGACCAAATGCCTTTGAAAGTCTATACATCTGAATTATTCCGATTATACATACAACTATCTGAAGTATGCTGACAATCAACATCAATGCGGTATTTGCATCAGTAAATCCTTTCAATATGCTTGTTACAATAGTTATTGCAATCACTATCCAGAAGATACTTGTTTTCCATACGAGCTTGAATAACACATACGAGCTATACACAGGAATAATTGACTTCCACCCCGGCTCGCCTGCTTTAGTGAATATTTTCCAATTTGCGATTATCTGAAACACATACAATGCTATAGCAAGTAAAGATATAACTCCGATACTTAAGCCAGCTATTGCGAATATATTCATTTTAGTCACACACCTTTCTTTTATGATTTTTTGTCATAATATATTGTATATCAATTAAAGTATTTTATACCGCATATTGTTACATTATATGAGAGTCAAACACCGGATCATCATTCCAGATGACAATCTCGCCGCTTTTCTTTGTCTTTTTCAAATCTATAAGCCGCTGGTTCTCACTGCCGCGAAACCGAAGCGTTATATTCTTTTGGGATATTTCAAATTTTCCGTCAACAAGCACATCTGTCATATCAAGAAGCTCGTCAGTAATATCTGTGCGGCAGCGTGACGACTCCTGCCCCTTTAGCTGCTCATAGGTATAGCCCGAATACATCCATATCGATTTATCGGGAAAACGCATCTTAAATCCCTTCATAAATTCGATAAGCCCGATCTGATTTTCCGGTTCGAACGGCTCTCCTCCGAGAACAGTAAGTCCTGTTATATAATACGGCTCACAGCTTTTATAAATTTTATCCCACACATCCCGTGTAAATGCTCTGCCATAGCGAAAATCCCATGTTTCCTCATTAAAGCAGCCCTCACAGTGATGTGTGCAGCCCGATACGAACAGGCTTGTGCGAACTCCCGGACCATTTGCAATATCATAATATTTTATTTCGGCGTAATTCATTATAAATGTAAAACTCTCTCCTTGATTTCCTGTGTTCTACCCTGATTCCAGAACTGAGTTCCGATATATCCACATGTCCGACGCGCAATATTAAGCTTGTTCTGATCACGGTTGCCGCATTTCGGGCATTCCCACAGCAGCTTACTGTCCTCCTCAACTATGCCGATCTCACCGTCATAACCGCATTCCTGACAATAATCTGATTTAGTGTTAAGTTCAGCATACATTATATTATCATAGATAAATCTCAGCACGCTCATTACCGCTTCAAGATTATCCTGCATATCAGGAACCTCAATATAGCTTATAGCGCCGCCTTTTGAAAGCGACTGGAACTGCGATTCAAACTGCAGCTTTGAAAACGCGTCTATCTCTTCACACACATTTACGTGATACGAGTTTGTGATATACCCCTTATCTGTTATGCCTTCAATTATGCCGAAACGGCGCTGGAGACATTTCGCAAATTTATATGTCGTGCTCTCAATCGGCGAGCCGTAAATACTGAATGAAACATTAGTCTTCTTTGTCCATTCCTCGCACTTGTCATTCATATGCTTCATTACGCTGAGCGCAAATTCAGTAGCATCCGGATCTGTATGTGATTTTCCGGTCATGTACTTAACGCACTCGTAAAGACCTGCGTAACCGAGAGATATTGTAGAATATCCGCCATATAGCAGCTTATCAATCGGCTCCCCCTTTTCAAGTCTGGCGAGCGCACCGTACTGCCATAAAATCGGTGCAGCATCGGACAGCGTTCCCTTTAAACGTTCATGACGGCACATCAATGCTTTATAGCACAGTTCAAGACGCTCGTCAAATATTTCCTTGAATTTATTCATATCACGGTGTGATGAAAGTGCAACGTCAACAAGATTTATCGTTACAACTCCTTGGTTGAAGCGTCCGTAGAACTGATAGTTTCCGTTTTCATCCTTCCACGGTGAAAGACAACTGCGGCAGCCCATTACCGGGAAGCAATTGCCCTCCTTAAGCTTGAACATCTGCTTTTCGGAGATATAGTCCGGCACAAGACGCTTTGCACTGCACTTTGCAGCAAGCTTAGTGAGATAATAATACTTTGAATCCTCGTATATATTATCCTCTTCAAGGACATATATAAGCTTCGGAAATGCAGGAGTTATCCACACGCCGGCCTCATTCTTTACGCCCTTATGGCGCTGACGAAGCATTTCCTCGATTATAAGTGCGAGATCCTTCTTCTCCTGCTCATTCTTTGCTTCGTTGAGATACATAAATATCGTGAGGAACGGCGCTTGTCCGTTTGTTGTCATCAGGGTTATCACCTGATACTGTATTGTCTGTACACCGCGCTCTATTTCCTTTCTCAGACGATTTTCAACCAGCTTATCAAGCACAACAGGCTCAAGCGTAATTTTAAGCTGCTTTAATTCCTCTAAAAGCTCACTCTTTATCTTATCGCGCGATACCTGTACGAACGGAGCAAGATGCGTGAGACTTATGCTCTGACCGCCGTACTGATTTGAGGCAACCTGTGCTATTATCTGCGTCGCAATGTTGCAGGCGGTTGAAAAGCTGTGCGGGCGTTCAATAAGAGTTTCACTTATTACCGTTCCGTTCTGAAGCATATCCTCAAGATTTACAAGGTCGCAGTTGTGCATATGCTGTGCGTAATAGTCCGAATCATGGAAATGCAATATTCCCGCTTTATCGGCATCAACTATTTCCTTCGGAAGAAGAAGCCTGCGCGTAAGATCACGACTTACCTCTCCTGCGATATAGTCACGCTGAACGCTGTTTACAACAGGATCCTTGTTTGAATTCTCCTGCATGACTTCTTCGTTATTACATTCGATAAGTGAAAGCACACGATCATCTGTTGTATTCGATTTTCTTATAAGTGATCTCTGATAACGATACTTTACATAATTTCTCGCTATCTCGAACGCGCCGTATGACATGATCTGGTTTTCTACCATATCCTGAATTTCCTCAACTGATACAGCGCGGTTTGTTTTTTCGCATTTATACGCGATATAATCGGCAGCCTCCTCTATCTGTCCCTCTGTCAATTCCTTATGCGAACCCGAATTATTCGCCTTCTCCATAGCTGCTATAATCTTATTTATGTCAAATTCCACTTCCGAGCCGTTTCTCTTTATAACCTTCATGTTGGCATCTTTTTCCTTTCTGACATACTATATATTGTGTTTTTGTGTATGTATAGTATTATACTACCACAATCAGGTATTGTCAAGAGCATTGTCGTTTATTTCAATTTACAGTTTTGTTACAAATATTACACAAGACAGAAGTTAAAACCACCGGCCTGCGACCGATGGTTTTGGTTATCCGTTATTCTTCATCAAACAGTGCTTTTGCAAACGCTTCGGCATCAAATACCTGCAAATCATCAATCCCTTCGCCTACGCCGATAAACTTGACCGGTATATCCTGCTCCTTTGCGATTGAGATTACAATTCCGCCCTTCGCTGTTCCGTCAAGCTTCGTTAGCACGATTCCTGAGATATCCGACACCTCCGAGAACAACTTTGCCTGGCTCACGGCATTCTGTCCCGTAGTCGCGTCAAGTACAAGCAAATTTTCGCGCGACACGCCAGGCAGTTCTCTGCTGATTACGCGGCTTATCTTTTCCAGCTCAGCCATGAGGTTCTTTTTATTATGCAGACGCCCGGCCGTGTCGCATATGAGCACATCGCATCCTCTCGCCTTTGCTGCATTGCACGCGTCAAACACGACAGCCGCCGGGTCAGAACCTTCCTGATGCTTTATTATATCCACACCCGCGCGATTTGCCCATATATCAAGCTGATCTATCGCAGCGGCTCTGAATGTATCGGCAGCAGCGAGCAGCACGCGCTTGCCCTGAGCCTTATAATGCATCGCCATCTTGCCGATACTTGTGGTCTTGCCCACGCCATTTACACCTATCACAAGCACTACCGACGGCGTTGTTTCAAGCTTCATCTCTGAATCAAGCTCATTAAGAGCGTCTGAGATTACTTCCTGCAGCTCACGCTTGACCTCATTTCCGTCCTCTATATGTTTTCTCTTTACCCTTGTTCTCAGCTCGTCTATAAGCTCAACCGATGTTTCCATTCCGAGGTCTGCCATTATAAGCGCCTCTTCAAGATTTTCAAACAGCTCCTCGTCAACCTTTACAAATACGCTGAATACATTATTTACATGCTGCGAAATCGCATTGCTCGTCTTTTTAAGTCCCTGCTTAAGTTTTTCAAAAAATCCCATAATTTATACTTCTTTCT
>JAFLUC010000111.1 GCA_022509005.1 Oscillospiraceae bacterium
TTCTACGCTACGCAAAACTCCGTTTTGCTATGCTACAACTTGCAAGCAAGTTGTTTACCGCGGAAAAAATTTCTACTATTCAATCTATTTAGAAAATGAATCAAATATTACATAGTCTATTTTTCTTGTACAGGGGTATGATAACTATGACACAAAACTGTGTATGAAAAATGAAGGGAGCTAATTAAAATGGTTAGTAGAATATCGCTCATATTAGTAATTATAGGCGCGCTCAACTGGCTAATGATCGGCATTTTCGGTTATGATATAGTAGGCGCAATATTCGGCGGTCAGATGGCGGTTGTATCAAGAATTGTGTTCACAATCGTCGGTCTTGCGGGACTCTGGTGTATAACGCTTCTGTTTTCACGCAACATGGCATCTGCCAATTCCTAAAGCATAAAAAATCAGCAGATGCAAACTCTGCTGATTTTTTTGTTAGTTTCTTATATCATTGTTGCTATAAATCTTAGTACCCTCCCTGCGGCTCTGTAATACCACGGGTATTGCGAATATTCATGGCGTGTGATCCTTCTGCAATGAGAGAGCGTGTCTATAGCATCCGCTTCAATATCCGAGATCTGAGGAACATTTACAAGATATGCCGCGCATTCATAGTGCAGATACAAGCTTCTGTAATCATAATTGATAGTTCCTACTATTGCGCGCACGCCGTCGCTTACGGTTGTCTTAGCGTGTACAAATCCCGGAGTGTATTCGTAAACCTCAACGCCTATGGAGAACAGATCCTTATAATATGATCTTGCCAGACAATACGGTGCTTTTTTATCCGGTATTCCCGGCAGGATAAGCTTAACATCCACACCGCGCGTTACCGCATAGCTCATCGCGTCATAAATAAATTCGTCTATAACAAAATACGGCGTCATTATATATACATATTTCTTTGCGTTATTCAATATATCAACATATGCCGTTCTGCCCATTAAAACATTATCAAGCGGCGATTCCGCAAACGGAACCACATATCCCCGCGCATTCGGGAACGAGTGTATACGCGAACAATTTATGAACCGTTCAAAATCCTTCTCGTATATTCCCGCAACTGTATACCACAGCGTAAGAAACATTTCGGTAAATCCCGCTACGCCCTCTCCGTAAACACGGATACCGGTATCCTTCCAGTGTCCGAATCTGTCTATTCTGTTGATATACTCATCTGCAATGTTTATTCCGCCCGAAAATGCGCATCGTCCGTCAATTACTATAATCTTTCTGTGATCGCGGTTGTTCTGATATGTTGAGAGCAGCGGCTGCAGCGGTGAGAATACCTGACACTTCACTCCCAGTCTCTGCATCTCTTTGTCATAGTCCTTGGGCACTATATTAAGACAACCCATTCCGTCATACATAAGCCGCACATCCACTCCCTGCTGCGCCTTTCTGACAAGTACGTCAACAATCCGGTTCCACATATAGCTTGACCTGTTTATAATGAAGAATTCAACGAAGATGAAGTGTTCCGCGCGTTCAAGCTCGAAAATTATATCCTCCATCATATCATCGCCGAGCGGATAATATTTGACAATCGAATTATTGTACACAGGATTTGCTCCGGCACGTGAGATGAATTTTGCAAGCGATGCGCTTCTTCCTTCCTCCTCCATCTTCCTGATCACATCCGCATCATCCGGTCTGCATCTGTCCACGGCATTCTTTGCATTCCGGTATGAGTTTTTTAAGTTTTTTGATATTATACCGGTATGTGTATAAATATAGAAAAACCAACCGAAAAACGGTATTGTTGCCATAAGCATTATCCACGTTATCTTAAACGCACTTTCTTCATGACGATTCACTTCTATCAAAATGAAAATCGCGCTGATCAGATTCGACAAAAGAAGAAGATATCGTATATAATTTGATATACCTACTATAAATGCCACTATGAATGCAACCTGTATTATAAGTGTAAAGATTGCAAATACCTTATTTGAATATACAAGCTTTAAAAGCTTATTCACTTAACCTCACCTTTTCTTTTCAATAATCCTTCGTTGCTCTGATTTTTTTAAATACAGCCTCTTCTCCCTCCTTTTGCAGAAGCAGAAGCCAGCTTTCAAGTAATTTTGCCGTTTCCGGGTGCATTGCAGATTTCGCACGGCCTTTAAGAAAATAATTTATCGGGTTGTCATTTGTATAGTCCTTGCCGAGATACACCCTGCCCGCCGCAACTCTGTCGCAGAACATTTCCTTCACAAACTTTATCGGCATTTTTACAGGCTCAAGCCGCTTCGTATTCATGTTATAATCCGTCCAATATTCAAAATGATGTCTGTTTCTCCCTTTATGATGCATCCACGCTTTGGAATATCCGTAAACCTCGCGCTCGCGCTCAGTCGGACTTTTGAAGCCGAGATAGAACCTTGCACCCTCAAGGAATTCAGTCGGACTGTATTTTGACATATCATGCAAAAGACCGCGTATAGGGATTCCCGCTTTTATGCAAAGCTTGAATACCATATGCCGGTGCTGTGTTATAGTTCTGAAATGTTTTATAAGATGCAGCATATTTATTCCCCCTGCATATTATTATATTTACCATTTTATCACAATGTAATTCTTTTTTCAAGTATTTCAGCTAAAATCAAAATAGTTTTAAAAAAGTATTGAAATTTTATCAAAAATAGTATAGAATAATAATATCTATATTTTAAACACAAAGATCGATGAAAGGAAAATTATTATGTGTGGAATAGTAGGATATATAGGCTCGGAGCAGGCAGCACCGATTCTGCTTGACGGACTTGAAAAGCTTGAATACAGAGGCTATGACAGCTCCGGTATAGCCGTTATAAATAATGATATAATAGATGTAGAAAAGGCAAAAGGGCGTTTACAGGGCCTAAGAGAAAAAACCAATAACGGTGCAAATGTTATCGGTACGATCGGCATAGGTCATACGCGCTGGGCAACACACGGCGAGCCATCCGATGTCAATGCCCACCCTCATCTTTCGCAGTCCGGCCGTTTTGCCGTAGTTCACAACGGTATTATCGAAAATTACATAGCGCTCCGCGAGCGTCTTACCAAAAAGGGCTTTGAGTTTATTTCTGAAACGGACACAGAGGTTATTGCGCATCTGTTTGAATACTACTATAAAGGCGATATAATGGACGCTATGATAAAGGTGATCGACCGTGTTGAAGGCTCATACGCGCTCGGCGTTCTCTGCTCGGATTATCCCGATCAGTTTATTGCTGTAAGAAAAGCAAGTCCGCTTATTATCGGTCTCGGTAAGGGCGAGAACTTTATCGCATCTGATGTCACCGCTATTTTAAAGTATACCCGCGATGTTTATTATCTTGAAGATAACGAAATTGTCGTTCTTAAGAATGACAGCGTTAAGGTATATAACATTGACAAGGAAGAAGTGGAAAAGAACGTTTTCACTGTTGACTGGGATATTTCAGCGGCGGAAAAGGGCGGCTATGAGCATTTCATGATAAAGGAAATTGAGGAACAGCCAAAAGCGCTCCGCGCTACAATTTCACCTCGTATAAAGGACGGAAAAATCGTTCTTGACGATGTATCGCTGACGCGTGAGGATATTAAAAATATTCGCAAAATATTTATCGTTGCCTGCGGCAGCGCTTATCATGTAGGCGTTGTAGCCAAATATGTTATTGAGAGAATGTGCCGTATACCGGTTGAGGCGCAGATAGCATCGGAATTCAGATATTGTGATCCGATAGTTATGCCGAACGATCTTGTGATAGTCATAAGCCAGTCGGGCGAAACTGCTGATACTCTTGAAGCGCTCAAGGTTGCAAAGAGCCGCGGTGCTAGAATCCTTTCAATAGTGAACGTTGTAGGCTCTGCGATTGCAAACGCATCAGATGATGTAATTTACACATGGGCCGGTCCTGAGATTGCAGTCGCAACAACGAAAGCGTATTCGACACAGCTCTCCGTAGTGTATCTTCTTGCTCTGTATATGGCGGAAAAACTCGGCACTATCACTCATGGACAGTATAAGAAGTACCTTGATGAGCTCCAGGCTCTTCCGGATCTTGTTGCCGAAACGATAAAGCATAAGGAACAGATCGCATATCTCGCGTCAAAGTTCTATAACTGCCACTCAATATTCTTTATAGGCAGAAATCTTGACTATGCCGTATCTCTTGAAGGCTCGTTAAAGCTTAAAGAGATATCATATATCCATTCAGAGGCATATGCGGCAGGTGAGCTTAAGCACGGCACAATCTCACTTATAGAGGACGGCACGCTTGTTATCGCGCTCGCTACAGGTAATGACCTGTTTGATAAGACTGTTTCAAACATAAAGGAAGTAACATCAAGAGGCGCTGTTGTTATGGGACTGACCACAACAGAGCGTTCAATGAACGGCATTGCAGACTATACAATACAGATTCCGGTAACAAGCGATATATTCCTTCCATCGTTATCTGTAATTCCTCTCCAGCTTTTCGGCTATTATGTAGCCGCGCAGAAGGGCTGCGATATTGATAAGCCGAGAAATCTTGCCAAATCTGTAACAGTTGAATAAAGGTAAAGGAGTATAAATGAATATACAAAACTACAGTAAGGCGAACAGCAGCAGACACAGGAAATTGAAACGAAGGATCATAGGACTTGCAGCGGCTGCTGTAATTATACTTGCCGGAGCTTTTGCTATCGGCAAGCTCACCGAAAACAGCGCAGAATATCAGCTGCGTGCATCACTTGTTGAAGAAAACAGAGTACTGCGCGAGGAAAACGATATGCTGAAGGAGCAGATTACAGATTTGCAGAATCAGATTATCGAAAAGGATGAATATATCGGTTCAATCCCCACGGCCGCGCCTACAGCTGAACCATTGGAAGAAGAAACAGAAATACCATCCGAACCTCCGGTCCAGACAGGCACGACACCGCGCACACAATGATGATATAAGATACCAAAACAGGCAGCTCACTTTGAAGCTGCCTGTTGTTTTTATCAATCTGAACCGAATGCCGCCGCATTCCCAAGCTCCTCCTCAATGCGGATGAGCCGATTATACTTAGCTGTTCTGTCCGTACGCGCAGGAGCACCTGTCTTGATCTGTCCGGCATTTACAGCGACTGCAATATCAGCAATAGTCGTATCCTCAGTCTCGCCGCTCCGATGCGATATGACGGCTGTATATCCCGCCTTATGCGCCGTTTCGATTGCTTCAAGAGTATCGGTAAGCGTGCCTATCTGATTGACCTTGATCAGAATTGAATTTGCCGCGCCTACCTCTATTCCGCTGCGGAGCCGCTCCGGGTTTGTAACGAACAAATCATCTCCCACGATCTGAATTTTATCGCCTATTCTGTCTGTGAGCCTTTTAAATCCGTCAAAATCATTTTCACCGAGTGGGTCCTCGATTGAGAATATCGGGAATCTTTCGCACAGATTTTCCCAGTAATTGATAAGCTCGTCTGTCGTTTTTGATATCCCCGATTTCGGCAAGCGATAGCCATCATCCTCCGCCCATTCAGAAGCCGCCGCGTCTATTGCAATTTTAAATTCGCTCTCGGTCGAGTATCCTGCACGCTCCACCGCCGATACTATAAGCTCAAGAGCCTCTTCATCAGTGCTAAGATCCGGCGCAAAGCCGCCCTCATCACCTACCGATGTTGTCATATGTCTTTCCTGTAAAATTGATTTAAGAGCATAATAAACCTCGGAACACATTCGGATACCATCCGAGAAGTTTTCCGCACCCACCGGCATTATCATGAACTCCTGAATATCCACGTTATTGTTTGCGTGCGCGCCGCCGTTTAATATATTCATCATCGGAACCGGCAGTATATGCGGATTAACCCCGCCAACATATCGGTAAAGTGGTATCCCGAGACTGCACGCCGCCGCTCTCGCACATGCGAGCGATACGCCAAGCACGGCATTCGCGCCGAGACGTTTGAGGTTTTTTGTGCCGTCCAGCTTCCGCAGCGCCCTGTCTATCATGATCTGGTCAAGCACATTCATTCCGATAATTTCATCGGAAATCG
>JAFLUC010000112.1 GCA_022509005.1 Oscillospiraceae bacterium
ATTCCTGATGAATATGACTATTGGAAGGACGTAATAGGCAGTTGGGATTTGGATTTTGTGTATAACCGAGGAACAGAAAAAGAGCGGCATATTAAAGGTGAATGGCATTTTGCGAGAATTCTGGAAGGTCTCGGTATTCAGGACGTTTTCATCTGTCCCGCGAGAGGAATCAGATCAAAACCATCCAAACCCTCTCAAGAATATGGCGCGACTATAAGAATGTTCAATCCGGGTACTAAGAAATGGGATATGGTATATACCTGCTATAAAACTATGAGCCGTTTTGTCGGAACAAAAGAGGGCAACCGTGTTGTGTTGACAAATATACACAGCAGACGGAGCCGGTGGGTATTTACAGAAATTGCGCCGGACAAATTCCATTGGCAAAATGAGTCAACAATGAAAGACGGAACTGTCAAGGTATGGTGTGAAGCATTTGCAACAAGACAATAGCTTTTACTGCTGGCTTGTGGTATAATTGTATCTGTAATAAATTAAATTATGGAGGACAGCAATATGTCAATTACATATAAAGATACGCACAATTTTAATGAAAAAGAATTACAAGAATTATTTTTGTCAGTAGAATGGTCGTCGGGACATTATCCTGATAAATTAGTTATCGCTATGAAAAATTTTAAAACCGTATATACGGCGTGGGACGATGATAAGCTTATAGGACTTATATGTGCAATGGACGACGGAATTATGACAGCATATATTCATTATTTATTAGTAAATCCAGCTTATCAAAATTCAGGGATAGGAAAGAAACTCGTGGAAAAAATGAAAAGTACATATAATGATTATTTGCGAATAGTTCTTGTTGCCTATAACGCCGAGATAGGATTTTATGAATCCTGCGGCTTTAAAAAAGCTGACGATGCCAGTCCGATGTTCATAACCACATTATGGACGTAAATTCTGTTTATTGCAAAACATATCCTCTGAAAATGAGGAAAATAAATAATTATTGCAAAATTGATTGACAAGCGGGCGAAAAGCTGATAGAATATATAGGATTATAGTTATATGATTATAGATATATGATAAATGAGGGAGGAGTAGAAGTATGACAGGTGCGGATATAGCAATCAAGGCGCTTGAGATGAACGGAGCAAAAAAAATATTCGGATATCCCGGCGCGGCAATGGCTCCGCTGGTAGATAGTATCTCTCGTTCATCGATAGATTACATACTTTCAAGAAATGAGCAGGGTGCGGGACATATGGCGTCCGGTTATGCGCGCGTAAAGCGTACTGCCGGAGTATGTATAGCAACCTCGGGACCGGGAGCAACAAATCTCATAACCGCAATCGCAACCGCGTATATGGACTCAATTCCGGTTGTGGCTATAACAGGACAGGTCAATACCGGTCTTATAGGCAAGGACGCGTTCCAGGAGGTTGATATAATCGGCTCAACGCTGCCGTTCACAAAGCACAGCTACCTGGTCAAAGATGTTAAGGATATTTCAAGAGTTATTAATGAAGCTTTTTATATAGCGACAACAGGCAGACCGGGACCGGTGCTTGTAGATATTCCGCTTGATGTTCAGAAGACTGAATATGAAGCAGATGGCGAGGATGCGATAAATCTTCGCGGCTATAAGCTTCAGGGCAAGGCAAACGAGCCGCAGGTAAGAAAGGTTGCCGAAGCGCTCATGAACGCTAAGCGTCCGGTTCTCCTTGCAGGCGGCGGAATAACCTGTTCAGGCGCTGTAAAAGAGATCAACGATTTTGTAAATCAGACAGGCATTCCTGTTATTTCAACAATGATGGGTCTTGGCGTTATCCCTACGGATGACAAGCGTTTTTACGGTATGATCGGTTCGCACGGAGCAAAGTGCGCGAATGTTATCATTAACCGCTCTGATCTTGTCATTGCAATGGGAACAAGACTGGGAGACAGAAGCGTTGCCAACACCAAAGGGCTTGAAAATGCGAAAAAGCTTGTTCATATAGATATAGATCCGGCGGAAATAGGAAAGAACCTTCAGCCGTATATACCTGTAGTAGGAGATATTAAGGATGTAGTAGCTCAGCTTGCTCCGATGCTTGACGGCTGGAAATCACCGTCAGACTGGACTGCTGAGGCAGACGAGCTTCGCAGTGCGTCAAAGCCAGTAATAGACGGTACGGATAACGGGTTTGTAAACCCGAGATATTTCCTCGGCAGACTTTCGGAGATAACAAATTCTGATGCGTATCTTACAACCGAGGTTGGACAGAACCAGCTCTGGTCGGCAAACCACTATACAATAAAGAATCCTGAGGGCTTCATAACCTCCGGCGGTTTCGGCACCATGGGATATGGACTTCCGGCTGCAATCGGCGCAAGCGTTGCACAGAGTGAAAAGCCGGTTATCGCCGTTATGGGCGACGGTAGCTTCCAGATGGATTTGCCTGAAATGGGAACAATGCGCCAGTATAATATACCAGTCAAGATGGTTCTTTTCAGAAACAACCGTCTCGGAATGGTGCACGAGCATCAGTATCTGCTCTATAATTCAAATTATCAGATGGTTGATATCACAGACGGTAACCCTGATTTTGCAAAGCTTGTAGAGGCATACGGAATACCGAGCGTTACAATTAATGAAAATTCGCAGATTGACGGCGCAATAAATAAGATGCTTGAAACTGAGGGCAGCTTTATGATTATTGCCGAGGTAAGCCCGTTTGAGCCTACCGGCAACGCCCTTAACGAGAATGTTATTAACCGCCGCAGTGGAAAGGAGGCATAAGCATGGATAAATATACATTATCAGTTCTTGTTGAAAACCATGCCGGTGTCCTTTCGAGAGTTGTGGGACTTTTCACAAGACGAGGCTTTAATATTCATCAGCTTTCGGTTGGACCGACCGTTGATGAGAATATATCACGAATCACAATTGAAGTGAAGGGCGATATATATATGGTAGAGCAGGTGTCAAAGCAGCTCTCAAAAATCATGGAGGTCATTAAGATTAAAACTCTTAAGGACAGCGAAATGGTTAAGCGCGGTCTTGTTCTTGTAAAGATTAAAACAACAACGAAAAACCGCGGCGAAATTATTGAGGTTGCAAATGTATTCAGAGCCAATATCGTTGATATTTCATCAACCACAATCACCGCGGAGCTTACAGGTTCAGACGCAAAGATTGACGCATTTTTAAGAATGGTGGAAATCTACGGCATCGAGGAGATTGCAAGAACCGGTATGACCGCTCTTGAGCGCGGCGCAAACACGCTCAAGCTGGATAAGTAAAAAACACAGACGTGTGTTTTTATATATAATTATAATTATGTATTAAAGGAAAGAGGTAACACAAATGGCAAAAACATTAGATCATGAAGCAAGAGTTTTCTATGAGAGCGATTGTAACCTTCAGCTTCTTGAGGGCAAGACAGTAGCTATCATAGGATACGGTTCACAGGGTCATGCTCACGCAAAGAACCTTAAGGACAGCGGTGTAAATGTAATCGTTGGTCTCCGCGCAGGTTCAAAGAGCGCAGCAAAGGCTGAGTCATATGGCATTCCGGTATATGAGACAGCTGAGGCAGCTAAGAAGGCTGACATCATTATGATTCTCACACCGGATGAGAAGCAGGCTGATATTTATAAGAATGCAATCGAGCCGAACCTTGAAGAGGGTAATATGCTCATGTTTGCACACGGCTTCAACATCCACTTCAAGCAGATCGTTCCGCCGGCTGGCGTTGACGTAACAATGATCGCTCCGAAGGGACCGGGTCACACAGTACGTTCAGAGTACGAAGAAGGCAAGGGCGTTCCGTGTCTCGTAGCTGTAGAGCAGGATGCTACAGGCAAGGCTCTTGATATGGCTCTCGCATACGGCGCAGGTATCGGCGGCGCAAGAGCTGCAATTCTTGAAACAACATTCCAGTGCGAAACAGAGACAGACCTCTTCGGTGAGCAGGCAGTTCTCTGCGGCGGTGTTACAGCCCTCATGCAGGCAGGCTTTGAAACACTTGTTGAGGCAGGCTATGACCCGAGAAACGCATACTTCGAGTGTATCCATGAGATGAAGCTTATCGTTGACCTTATCTACGCAGGCGGATTCTCAAAGATGAGATATTCAATCTCAGATACAGCTGAGTACGGTGATTACGAGACAGGTAAGAGACTCGTAACAGAGGATACAAAGAAGGAAATGAAGAAGGTCCTCGAGGAAATCCAGGACGGTACATTCGCTTCAAAGTGGATCGCAGAAAACAAGAACGGTCGTGCACACTTCATCGCTACAAGAAACCTCAAGGCAGAGCACGAGCTCGAGCAGGTTGGCGGCGAGATCAGAAAGTTCTACGCATGGAGTAAGGAAGACAAATACGCAGAGTAATTAACGTGAAAGATAAGCGGCGCATCTTGCACGCTTTCGCTCATTCGCATACATATGTATAGCCTCGTTCGCG
Source organism: Oscillospiraceae bacterium (assembly GCA_022509005.1). Classification (GTDB taxonomy): domain Bacteria; phylum Bacillota; class Clostridia; order UBA1381; family UBA1381; genus Ornithomonoglobus. The sequence continues at coordinate 4,416 of JAFLUC010000112.1, forward strand.
AAAACGTACAATCTGCTTGCTTCTTTTCCACGTTAAAATATGTGCTACAGGGCGGTTTTAACCGCCCTGAATTTTTTTGTAAAAAAATACTTGACAAATAAAATAAGGTATGTTATACTATTACCCGAAAAACAAGCAGAAGTATTCGTTCTCACCGTACGGCGCAGGCTTTGCGGTAAATATCAGACCGGGAAATTACCCCGCAATGATTGTGAACGGATGCGTGCATCCGTTTTTTTAATGGTTTATGGATATGGAATTTTAAAGGAGGGGTTTACCATTAGCAAGAATGATTTACAGATCAATGAAATGATCCGCGACAATGAGCTTCGTATTATATCTGCAGAGGGCGAGCAGCTCGGCGTTATGGACGCAAGAGCAGCGCAGAAGATTGCAAATGAAAGAGGTCTTGATTTAGTTAAGATTTCACCGAACGCAAAGCCGCCGGTATGTAAGATAATGGACTACGGCAAGTATAAGTTCGAGCTTGCAAAGCGCGAGAAGGAGAACAGGAAAAACCAGAAGGTAGTAAACATTAAAGAAGTTCAGCTTTCACCGTCAATAGATACAAATGATTTCAATACAAAGGCCAGACAGGCAATGAAGTTCTTGAAATCGGGTGATAAGGTTCGTGTGAGAGTGCGTTTCAGAGGTCGTGAGCTGAGTCATTCGGAAATTGGTAAAGACCTGCTTGATCGTTTTGCTGAAACAGTCAAGGAATTCGGAACCGTTGAAAAGCCGGCTAAGCTTGAGGGCAGAAACATGATTATGTTCCTCGGCCCTGTGGCACAGTAATTTTAGAAAAGGAGTGTAAGACTATGGCTAAGACAAAGATAAAGACTCATAGGGGTGCAGCAAAGAGATTTAACCTCACAAAAAATGGTAAGGTTAAGATGAACAAGTCTTTCAGAAGACACATTCTTAATAAGAAGACAACAAAGAGAAAGAGACACTTGAGAAAGCAGGCATATTGCTCAAAGGCAAATGCAGCAGTAATCAAGAAGCTCATACCTTACAAATAATTCGGAAACAGGAGGTTAACTAACAATGGCAAGAGTTACAGGTGGTATCGCTACAAAGAGACATCATAAGAAGATATTAAAGCAGGCTAAGGGTTACTATGGCGCATTAAGCAAGCAGTATCGTTCAGCTAACCAGGCTGTTATGCGCGCAATGGCTAACGCTTATATCGGCAGAAAGCAGAAGAAGAGAAACTTCAGAAGACTTTGGATCGCAAGAATCAGCGCTGCAACAAAGATGAACGGCATGAACTATTCAACATTCATGAACGGTCTTAAGAAGGCAGGCATCGATATGAACAGAAAGGTTCTTTCAGAGATCGCTATCGCTGATCCAGCTGCTTTCGCAAAGCTCGTTGAGACAGCTAAGGCTGCAAGATAAGCATTGTATTAGGGAAAATTACAAGCTGTCTCACTTGCAGACAGCTTGTTTTATTCTAATTTGCACAAAGTGAAAAAATTTTGTAAAAAGCTGTTGACAAAA
>JAFLUC010000113.1 GCA_022509005.1 Oscillospiraceae bacterium
TTCACCAAGGAGGTTTATTTTTATACTATTTACACAACATTTTCCGCGCCGTCTTATATTTTTATGTGCTCATATTCTGCTATTCGCCCGACACGCTATTTAAATTGACGGGGACGAATTTGTACGATTACTTTCATAAATATTGCACATTATATTCATAAAAGTCATAAGATCATCATCGTCATTGCGCTTCTCAAATTTCGTTATCGTACCTCTGCCTTCTTTTTTGACCTCGCAGAAATACCAGTTATCAGTATCCATAATATCATTTTCGAGTGTAAAATATCTCGGCTCTCCGGTTTTTGACACTGCTACACCAAGATATTTGCATTGTACAAGACTATCCGCCTCGCAGAAAATAACAATGCCCACCGCAGTTCCATTTTCGTTTTCGCTGCCGCCTGCCGCTTCAAAAAGACTCTCTTTATCAATTTCAGCCGCTTCGAGAGCATCGCTGAAGTAATCTGTCACTTCTGTTATATCTGCCATGCTGATCTCGTAAACCGTTTCAGATTCGAGAAGAACCCTCATAGCATACTTCGCCGCGTGTTTGTCCCATAATCCATAAACTATATCACTAAATCCGCCGATCTTCTTTATTGCGGAATACATGCTGTCGCTATTTTCAAAAACATAATCCGGTAGCACCCTCTGCTCAAACTCATACCGGATTATTTCCTTTTGCCGGTTCAGCTCTTTTATATCATTCTCAGTAAGCTGAATTTTAGCGCCGGCAGCCGGCTGCTCGGTCGCTTCCGTGGTTGGTGCCGCGGTAGGTTCAGATGTAGGAGCAGAGGTTGGCTCCGGCGTAGGAGCCGCGGCAGGCTTCTGTACGGCGTTAGTTATTATAACGCTGCGCGTCTCATCCTCCCACTGCACGTCCGCGTTAAAGCTTTCGGATATTGCTCTTACAGGAACGAGTGTTCTTTCATCTATGATTTTTGCGGCAACATCAAGTTCAACGGCTGTTCCGTTTTTATACAGAATATTACTGTCTATGGTAATATCAACCGTATCTTTTCCCTTTACGGCAGACGCAGTTCGTGTATCCTGATCCCATGTGACCTCCGCTCCGAGAGCTTCAAATATTGCGCGCATCGGAACAAGAGTTCTCTCATTCTCTATTATAGGATCCACATCAAAACTAAGCTGTTCTCCGTCAACATATACCTTTATAATATCATCAGCCAAAGCCGCCGGTGATGTACTTAACATCACCGCCGTAAGCCCTGTGACAATTATCTTTTTTAATTTAATGTTTCTCATAAAAATCTCTCCTTGGTAAATTTCTATATATAATACGATTCAGAATCAAGAAAGGTTGCATTCATTTTTAATATTTTTTCTCTTTTGGGTTCATAACATAAAGGGCAATTTCTCGTATCGCAGTGCACTCATTGAACTGTTAATTCGGCGCGTATACATACTGCGCCAGATTAAATTCCTGGCTCAAAGTTGTCGGTCCATGTGGTCCGCCAAACGGCGCAACCTGTAAACATATGGTATCAACATCGATTTTTTTCGCTTCCACAGTGTCGTAATGCGCCGACTCCGTCGCAATCGTTACATATCCGCCAACCTTGTATACCGATATTAACCGCATAGCGTTTCTGTCACCAAAGACCTTCGTCTCAGTATCCTCCACTGCCAAAAATGTAAAGTTTTCGGTATCACACATGGCACGGATCCGATAACGATCGTCGTTTTGGAACTTGCTCATCGCCTCGTCATAGGAGATAGGCTCTGTTGAGGGCACGAGCGCTTCGATCAGGGGTTTGGCCACATCCCGATCAATATACACATACTCAATGCCGTCGATGCCGGGAGAATTCACATTCCAGCAATATCCGATCTGAACCTGATCGCCGTCCTGGTCAAGATACAAAGGCCAAACCCGATACGACTCACTGCGAAATTCATCGCTTGTGCCGGAGTTTTCCCAGTCCGTCCAGCTATAATAATCATTGTCCGGCGAATAGCTCGCAGTCATAATATTATCGTTGATAGTGTATTTGACGCAGGGTACATAATCCGGATATATGCCTGAAAAACCGTACATAAACTCGTCCCTGTTGTCCATCAGGGCAGTGAGGGATACAGTTCTGGTATCGTTGTCCCATACAAAACTGCACAGATATTTGGTAATACCGTACTCCTCGTTGGGACTGGAGCCATCGGGGGTACCCAGATCCTCGATGGCGATAGCAGTCCTGCCGCCTATGTTATAGCCATGCACCTCATGCCCGTTAAAAATGACCTTTATGTCGGTTTCATACACGTTTCCGGCGACGCCGCCCACCTTGCCCCGGGATACACCACGATCGCGAGGTACCACAAAGCTCGATCCGGTCACGGTGAGGATACGTGCTTCATCGTTGTATTCACAGTTAAAGCCATAGAATTGATCCGATAGGTCCTCGGCAATGATGGCGGTTTTGCCGCCTATATTATAAGACTGAATGGGTTCACCGTTTACAGTCGCCAGAATATCGGTGGTATAAATAGTCCCCACAATATCCCCTACCGCCGCGCTTGCTAAAATCGGAGCCGATGCCAAAAGCAGCACCAGCGATAATCCGGCTAATATTTTTTTCATAGTATATCTCTCCTGTCAGATTTTTTATGTGCTTGTATTCCATTTTGCTATACGCATAAGCGTGGGATCCTCTTGCTTTATTGTTTTAGCGCGCTGATCGCTGTTTTTGAGGAACAGCAAGCCCTGATGAGAGCAGTTCTTTTCAAGTCCCATTTCTATATATTCGTCCGCTTTTGCCTTATCCCCCTTGCCATACCAGCCGAGGGCTGCCATATAGCAGCAGTGAACATAGTTATCCGCTTCAAGATTTCCGTCAAATACGAGAAAATCAGGCAATGCCATATCGAAATCATCTATATTCGGCTTATCCCCGATATGAGCCTCACAGTAATCAATGAGCTTATTAAAGCCGCCCTTCATCTTCTTTTCATCACCCAGCGCGCCGTATGCAAGTGTACGGAAGAAGAACATTTCCGGAGGTACATCCCTGAATCCGTAATTCAGATCAAGAGTAAATTTACCCTCAACAGCCTTGTTATAATACTCTATTGCCGTTATCTTATCAACCTGCTCATAAGCTCTGCCGAGCAGATAATATATGTCCGAATCCATACTTGTGGCATATTTTCCCTCTCCGAGGTTTTCGGGATATTCCAGCGCGGCTTCAAGATATTCTGCTGCTCCCTCATAATCACCATCCGCGATAAGCTCCCGCGCAAGACCCATATTTGCACGGCGGTATTGGTCTATGATCTTTCCGCCGAGGCTTTCATGTATATGGAAGGTATGACGCTTGATCTCTCTCAGCGCATACTCATAATACATCTCATTATTAAGCAATGTAATATATTCGATATATAAATCATCTCTTGTCTCTACGATCTCTATATTATCGACCATATCCTTCAATCGCTTCATGACCGGCTGATTCATCTTTTTGCGCAATAGATCAAGCTCATAATATATACGCGCATCCTCCGGCGCGTACATTGCCGCGCGCTCCATAAGTCTCAGCGCCTCCTCGTGATCGCCAAGCTTATTGTATGTAGCGATCGCAAGATTGCGCATAACACTGCTGTTTCGTCTGTCACACTCCAAAGCATCCTTCCAGCACTTTATTGCCTTGAACCACACGCCCTTGTCATAATACAGGTTTCCGAGTGAATAGTGTGCAAACCAGTCGTCCGGACTCTGCTTTATAGCATGGTTAAGCACAAATATGGACTGGATACGGTTTGGAAATATATAGTCGCCGCTGCTGTTTTTCGCAGCCTCCAGCTCAATGTCACTGTTTGAATAGTATGCCTTATAATAGTGAAGCATAGGCTCATCCACGTCTGCTACAAGCGCAAGGACATTAGATGCATCGGTGAATAAATTAGCCTCGGCATAGCCTATTGATAAATCTACATAGTTATGAATGCTGTTTCGCATAAGCCGCTTCAGCTCGTCAAGCCTGTCAAAATTACGCGTCACCGCAAACAGCTCGTATCTTGCTCCGAAATCAAGCGGATCTGCTTTTATTGATTCCTTTACAAACTCCTCTGCCTCATCTAATCTGCCCTCATGGCGCAGAAGCGCCGCGCGGAGCGTTCTTGCTTTCATATTGTGACTGCCGCGTATCAGAGCCTGCTCAACAAATTCAAGCGCCTTTTTAAACTCATTCTGTTTAGCGCTTACACAAGCAAGCTGATAGTAGCCCTTATCCTGCATCTTTCCGTCCCATATCGACCGATAAAACGCATCATATGCTTCATCATATCGCTGCTGCATTTTCAGCGTAAGCCCTAAATTGTAATACGGCTCGCAGTCATACGGATTGTTATTCAGCATCGTTGCCCTTCTCACAGCAGCGCGCAGATGCTTTTCCGCCTCATCAAATAAACCCTTTCTGTACAGCAGCTTGCCATAGCCGTTATTAAGACGCATATCGCCCGGATCACGGCGCAGTCCTTCAAGATAATATTCCTCAGGCCGCCTTGTAGGATGACGGGATTGCTCAAGATGTACGGCAGTCAGGAAAAGCTCTTCCACTGACGGGATTTCCTTAGGCGTCTTTACAGCCTGCATTGGCTCGGGAAGCTTTTCATGCCGTGCGCTCTCGGGAGTATACTGCATTATGATCTCACCGTTGCGGTTTCTTATAACAAGATTAACTCCCGTTTCTTCCTCCGCTTCATCAAGCTCTACCGATGTGCTGTATATCTCATATGGCGATACCTCAACCGTTTCTCTCATATATGAAGCAACCGCCGTTCCGTTTAAGATAACGCTTATCTTCATCTCAGCTGCCGCATAAATACTTATACGCGCCTCGCCATTGCTTACTTCGAGATTGACCATTATATCCTTAGTCGCATTTTTTACCTCGCCGATCTTCTTGTAAGGTATAAAATACTGCTTAAAGGATTTTTCTTCATATGGCATAAGGAATGAGAAATCCGTCTGGTTATCAGAGAAAACGCCCGCCATAAGCTCTGTATACGGCTCGCCGCTGTCGGTAAGACTCCTGTCCCATGCTTTGCCGTAATCGCCGCTGCCGGCGGTCCACTGCTTTTTGCCCGGGGCAATGTGATGATCTGCCACATGGATAATTCCGGCTTCCTTTTCAAAATCATAATTTCCTATAAAATCATATTTCGACTTTATAACCATATATGATGTTGGTACAGGTATATTCTTATATCGTGAAATATCCACGCCTTCACTGTAATCAACATCATAATATGTTCCTGTCGCAACCGGGAATTTAGAGATCGTTTTTTTTCCGTAGTCCATAACCGCATGGACATCTGACGGGAATATTACTTTTGTATTCTCATTCGCCGGAACTGCCGGATTTGTCCACCACAAAAATGTCTGCGGTATTTCTGTAGGATTATAAAGCTGACCCTTTATTTCAAGATATGCTTTTCCCGGATAAAGCGTATAGCCTGCCATACCCTTAGTGTGGTTCATATTTTCCATCTCACCGCACCAAACCGTAACAGAGCCGTCCTCATTTTCTGATATTTCATAATCGACCGCATCAAAATGCGACGGACGGTGATGCTGCGGCCAGCTGACCTCTATTCCACCTGCTGTCCACGGACCCGCCAGTCCTACAAACGACGGTTTTATCACATCATTATAATATACCGCATCATAACCGTTTGTCTTATCATAGATCCTGTATATCTTTCCGCCTATCTCAGGAAGAATAACAACGCTCAGATACTCATTTTCAAGATATAATGCAATATATTCCTTATCCACTTTTTCATCACTCATGGTTTCGGTTACAGGATATGGATATACCCTTCCCAAGCTGCCATGATACGCGCGCTTCTCAGGAAATATCGGATGCTCGCAGGGCTTGCCCGCTTCATATGTAGGTATTAT
>JAFLUC010000114.1:0-1595 GCA_022509005.1 Oscillospiraceae bacterium
GTGGATAGCAAGCTGGGGTTCTTCCAGCCTTGACGGCGTATGGCAGTTTGCAGATATTATAATAAGCATAGTAAATCTCTATTTCTATTTTCAGCTTCTCACAAACCTTGCTTCTGTCGCGGCAAAATATCAGCCCGAAGGATACACGTTTGATTCAAAGCTTTTACGGTACAGGACAATACAAACCGTAATTCTGACAGCGATATTGGTAATTACGAATTTCCATTCTTGGCTGTTGGAAATATGGTCTGTTGTTTCAATTGTTATGATGATTGCTCATGTAATCGTAGGCATCTGTTTGATGATAGCGCTGTTTAAGCTTAGAAAATGTTTACCTACAAATGCTGAACCGCAATAAAACAAAGAATTTCTGTACCTGCGTATCTTAAAAATACGGTGGTTGACAATCAGTGAAGGTTGTTTTTTCTGAAAAATTTGTGTATTTCCGGAAAAAACTATTTTTATTCCATACTTTTCTTGCTGAAACAATTGAAAAATCTGATTTTTAGTGATATGATATTTGGATATAAGTATAATTGCGTATGTATCATAATGCAGATTATACTGCAGACCTAAGTATATGAATAATACACGATTTATCTATGGAAAACGCAGGACGGGATTAAAAATCTGTTGCCTGCCGTCTTTCATGTTTGTGTAATAAAAATCAGGGCGTTCCCATTTTAATCTTGTGTATATGGGCTCGCAGTTTTGGCATAAGCGTAAGTACAGGAGGAAATAGATAGCTATGAGAAAAGGTCATCGTATAAATCACCGTATAATTGCAATATTTATGGCAGTGGTGATGTTGGTTACTTCAATAAGCATTGCGAGTTCTTTAATACCTATAGTAGCGGCAGCCAGCGATAATGTAATTATTCGTGACGACGCGCTTCATTTTATTATCCGCCACTGGCACACTGAGTATGATGAAGAGGCTAACCATCAGGGCAGTCAGCAGGAGGAAGGCGATGAAAATAACCACTTTGTCCTTCTCGAAGGTTATATTATACCCAAAGCGGAGGCGGAAAAAGAAAATGAGGATGATAATTTTACCATCGTCTTGATTAATCAAGGTACGGGCGATTTAGTAAAAGCAAGTACCCTTTATGATGAGAACGGTAACCCGACAACTCCGTATTTAGGTCAGTTGGATAAGAAAAACGGTGTTATCGAAATTATGATAAAGCCGCTCAGAGATGAAAACAAGAGTTCTGATTCCGGGTACGATAATTTGGAAAATTTCTCAGGTTTCTCCATGTCTGCAGGTCGTGGCGCAGTTTCGTACATTTATGACAAGTACGAAGGTGAGGGCGACACACAAACCGGTGTTAAAGGTACAGAAAAAGGCATTAGAATTACATATAGCGAATACACACATTTGGTAAAAGGTCACTTTTTCTATTCCAGCTGGAATAAAACCGTACCCGGTACAAATGACCCGGCTGTTTTTGATGCTTCCAACGGGGAGATAGATACTGCCGAGGTATATGCATGGAATGAATCCGGTAACGGACATATGGCAGGTGAAATTGTTAAGTACGAAGACACGGAAAATGATAAAGAAGTTGCCTGCAAAACCGAAGATGATCTTG
>JAFLUC010000114.1:1695-5891 GCA_022509005.1 Oscillospiraceae bacterium
TACGAAGACACGGAAAATGATAAAGAAGTTGCCTGCAAAACCGAAGATGATCTTGTAAAGAAGGCAGAGCTGGAAGGATTGGACCTTGATGAGCTGAAAGCTGCTGTCACGCTTACTAAGTTCTACAGCACCAACGAAGGTCTGCACACCAACAAAACTCTTATGCAGATAGGCGACGGCAGACTTTTCCTATTCGATCTTGAGGCGTGGTATGTAGAAGGTTACGCGCCACAGCTGGGCTTTATTCTCGATGCCTCAGGCGGTATGGCGGCTCCTTCTGATACTCCCGAGATCATCAACGTTTACTCCGCTTTGTTGGATCAGTTAAAGACGTTAGGTGTCTCGAAAAACAGTGACGGTAAGTACGTTTATAGCGGCAAAGAATATGACGATCCCAAAACGCTCTTTAAATATCTTGAAGATTTAGATGGTGTTGGTCATAAGGCAATTGTCAAGGCTCTCAGTGATGTAGTTGTCCGCGATGTTACGGATACTGAAGTGCACGGTCTTCTCGACAAAATCGGCGAGTTAGAGAGGCAGAGCAACGACGACACAATCTATACCATCTACGAATATCCACAGCGTAATAAGATGATTGGATATTATGAGTTTGTGGGCAATAATGGAACTGGTGAATATACAGGCTACAGAACTTGGGGCTTAAATAACGTAGATGCCAATGTCGCAAAATCATCGGAGTTTCGATACGAGAATTTAGACGAGTCATATTTCACAAAGGAGGTCACGCAGGGTACCGAGGCAGATGGATTTGATTTTTCAAAATGGAACACTATGTATAATGGTTTCCCCAACCGTCCACTCAATTTTTCTAATGTCTCCGGATTTAACATAGGGGGCGTTACGGTTGCTGGAGTTTTACTAAACAAAACACCGACAGACAGCTTTACCATCTCTTTTTCTTCGGACGTAAATACAACTTCCAATACTGCGGAGATTCTGTATATCGGCCCTTCGACAGGCGAGAAAAGCAGAGCGGAGTTTAGAATGACCAGCGAGAATGGCTCGTTCAATATCTATTCCGGCGGGAAAAATGTTTGGACCGCGAAAGCCTCCGGCAATACGAGATTCACCCTCGTATATAACGGCAGAAGCTTAGCGATTTATTTGGGCAGTACGCTTAGTCAAACGGTGAGCCTGTCGTTTTCCGCTTCTAACATCGTATTTGCCCCTTTCAGTGACGACTACACTTCTAATCTCTATATTGACGACGTTTTTCTCTATAATACCGCACTAAAGGGAAACGAAGTTACACAATTGGTCACCGCTTACGGTAACGGAAAAGGCATTAACGATTACAGCACAGCTGCAATCAACTGGAACGACATTTTCATTGACGAAGATGCCCTCATGCTGCTTCTCAACCCCCATAATACCGTTCACACGCCACTCGGTGTTGCGGCTTACAACTATTATGTAAACGGCGGCAGCGCACCGCTCGGTTACTGGGACGGGAAAAACAGCAGCAATGAGTCAGCTGAGAATACCTCAATCGTTATTAAAACGGAAAAAGACGTAACGCTCGGCGCTGCATACAAATCCGACGGTCAAGGCTGGTATTTTGTCTCCCACGGCGGCAATATTAATACTGTAACAGACCTTTTGGGTGATGTCGGATCTGCCAAATGGTTTATTGGTCTCTCAAAAGATTTAGCTGTTAAGGACAACATCGCCGGTTCAAATGCTAATACCAATGCGGAATATTCGGTTCCTAACGAAGGGCCGGTTCGTTTCTATCTTGACTCAGAGGGCAATCTGCGCTGTTTCCACTCGACCAACAGAGGTACTAACGTTCCTAATATTTGTTCCTATGTCTATCGGTTGGAGGATAGCCAATATGTAAAGACGGAAGCGCTTCAGCGTGTTTTGGCAAACTTTACCACAAAGCTTGCGGAGGATTCTTCTTCCAGTCAGATTTCCGCCGTGCGCTTCAGCACAGACCAGTACGCAAATATAGATGGCGGTCTTGACAGCCTTGTTCTTTTGGACTGGACAGATGATCCCCTTGAGGTTTCAAAGATGATGTCCCAGGTGCGAGGCGATGGTACTTCGAATCTTGAGACAGGTTATGATACGAGTGCGGCGGGTATAAAGCAGTATAACTATTCGCTCACCGGCGGTACTTATGTTTATACGGGATTACAGACATTTTACAACAAACTCATCATGAGTGAAGACAAAACTTCTCGACGTGATGATGAGAACGCCCCAAAATTTGTTGTCATATTTACTGACGGTGCAGATCAGGATATTACAGACTATAACAGCGCAACCAATCAGATAACGATAGGTAAACAAACAAAAGATGCAGTAAAAGCAGTAAAAGATAAAGGCTATACTATTATCACTGTTTACACTCCGGAGGCCGGCCTCACTGCGGATGACGAAGAATATAAGAAGGCAAAGGCATTCCTGACCGCAATCGCCGGTACAAAGGACGAAAACGACGGCGAGGAATACTTCTTTGAATCAACCGATTTGAACGAGCTTTCGAGAATCTTCGAAGAGCAGCTCATGTCCCAGCTTACTGATAAAATGGAAGGCTACACCATTCAAGACTACATTGACCCTCGCTTTGACCTGCAGAATGCAGACGGCACCCTTTGGAAGCTGAAGGCGGGCGGTAAGGTGGATAAAGTCAAGGTGGACGGCACGGTCGAAACAATCGACGTAACCAAAAAGAACAGCAAGACGGATGACTACTACACCTTCCACCTTGCGGGTTCTTCCACACCGAGTGCCCGTGACCCGTATTTGCTCTATGACGGAGCTAAAGATATGTACTATATGAAGTGGGTTGATCAGACTATTCCATCCAGCGCTGTCGGCGCAAAGGACCTTTTGCCCGTATGGAATGCAGAAGTAATGCTGAAGGCAAAGGATGATTTCATAGGCGGCAACACCGTTCTCACCAACGGCAACGAAGAAAAGATGAATTGGGTGTACCACCCGATTGACAGTCCGGATAAAGCAGAAAGAACACAGGCTATCGAGAAGCTGAGAGAGCAGTTGGAAAAAGAATACCGGGAAATCCATAAGAATCCTACGCCTGAGGAAATAGAGAATTATATAGAGAAAAACCTTAAGAAATCTGTATGTGACGCATCCTCCGGCACGGGCGATATGAAAAAGGAATACAATAAGATGACGGTAGACGGTAAGGAGGTCAACGATTATGATGACCCCATAGACGAATACCCGTCCAAAGGATTCCCGCGCACGACGGCGAACGTGAAACCTATGCAGATCAATACCAAAGATATTGATAACATCATATATATGGGAGAAACGATCTCACCGAGGCAGCTTTTGACTGGGGTCAATGATGAATATCTCACCGATTCATATTATCTTGATTATTTGAAACGGTACGCATATCAGCGGTATGCCGGCACAAGCGTGGATATGCCTCTACAGGAGCTGTTTAGCCAGTGGCTTGATGGCGGTAATGATAACGTGCCGCAAAAGGAGTTCTCCGTTCCGTATATGTATCTGCCCAGCGTTCAGTATGACACGGCGGGCAAAATTGTGCCAAACAGCGCTCCGAAGAACAATACAGGCGGTACACTGCACGAACAGGACGTTGTAGGCATTCTGACATACAGATGGAAGCAGATTGACCCTGACCCGATAACCGCTGACGAGCCGATTAAGGATTTTGTCAAAAACAATACCGAGCGTGTACAATATTTGCTCACAGTAGAGTTTACTCCCTTGCAAGTCGGAGACGATTTTGACACGTTAAACGGACTCTTTGCAGACTATATTCCTACCGTCGGTGAAAGAACGGCGTTTGATGACACTTTCCTGTTTGACAGAGAAGCGTATGTGAATGAAAGGCTGATTAACGAAAAGGACAAAGACGGTCAGTATGTTTATCAGTGGGATAAGAAATACAAGCCCGCAGCATATTTTGATCCTGCCGATTCTGATAAGGATCATAAAGACCTATACGGAGATGCTGTCCTCATTAACAACGACAGAACGCTCATGGCATCCGTGGCACATACGTTTGACGTAGTCAGCGGCGGTATTGCACTTGAGCTTAAGGTGCTGATAGGCGAGCTTGAAGAAGCGGCAAAGGCGTATGGCGGCGATTTCGTAAAAGAGTTTACATTGAATTCCACACGCAGCTTCACAGGCATCGAACGTGTTGAAAAACTAAAAGCAAATAACTC
>JAFLUC010000115.1 GCA_022509005.1 Oscillospiraceae bacterium
TTCACCTTGTCGAAGGTTGTCAGATATTGCTTACACAACTTTCTCTGCAGACCCTGTTGCTCCGTTTGTCGCCAAATAAAATTTATATAAGGACATAATCGTTTACACGATTATGTCCTTCGCATTTTATGCAATATTACTTACATCTGCCGCAATCGCTGCAACCGTTACAAATTAGCTTGCTTCCGCACTTATCGCAGTTCTTGCCGTAATGCGGAACATACAACTCATTTTGCGGAATATCCAAACCAAAGCTGTCTGTCAGCTTAAATTCAATCGGTTTACCCACAAAATTCACTCCCGATTTAAGAGCCATTTCACTTTGCACGAGTTTTTTCGGAATATGATACTTTTTACCGTCCTTTATAAAATTTGTACCTGTTTCAATAAAGCAAAAAGTAATATTATACTGTTCGCATTCCTGTCTTAATTTTTTTACCCATTCAAAATTACAGGGACGAGCGCCATCGTAATTTTCGCCGCCGCATATGACCTGTTCAATCTGTCCGTCAGATAAATATTTTTCAATACTTACCTCACCAATAAACGGCGCGCACATAATGCCTTTATGCTTAAACGGTAAATCAAGCAAAATCGGTATTCGCTCGTCCGCTCTTTTTTGGTTTTCACAGGTAACATTAAAAAAGACATTTTCCCAACCGTCGCCCCAATCATACGGTAGACATTGTTTAACGCGCTGAGGGCGTTTCGTCAGAAGAAAGAATTTTACATCGCTCCGTTCTTTCATAATATCCCAAGCCTTGTCGCGCCATTCGTCCGCTTCCTCCAAAAAGAAATCAGATGTCATACACACTCGTATCAATTCGCCGCTTTTTATCTTATATTCGCCGTTTTTATATGTTTGAAGCGGATAATTAAACCCTGCTCTTGTACGATAAATGTCTGCACCGTTTCTGCCGTGAACGCGGTCTAAGAAATACATATAGCAGTGTTGACAGCCCTCGCTGCATTTTACGCACCCATGCCACGGGTTCCATATATCGTGCATAATATCACCCCAAATTTTCCAATACTTTGCCTATATCGGCATTTATACAAATAGATTGATTTTCAATCTCTTTCGGGCAAACAGACTTACCGTAATTTACGCAAGCGTAAACAGCTCTTGGATTTTTAGCGGTCATTTGCCAGAACGGATATTTTATAATAACAGGCGTGTTATACCCGACACCAAGTTCAAGAAATAATACTTTTTGATTTTGCCGAGTCCGCAGAAAATTCCCATACCGTTCCGACGCTTTGTGCCAGCCCTCGTCCTCGACAAATTTATCATCACTTCGTAAATTCATTGTAAGCGGTTTTCCACATTGGGGACATTTCGGAATAAGCTCTGACGGAATTTTCAAGTCCGTTTGATGTTCTATCATATCAATAACAGCGTCTTTATTTTCAAATGTGTCATTACAACACGGCTCACTGCATTGAAACAATCCGTAATCACCCTGCGTATAAAATAACCGCTTTTTATCAAATCCGGCTTTTTGAAAACAATGGTCTACATTTGTTGTTATAACAAAGTAATCCTTGTCTTTAACAAGATTAAATAAATCATTATAGATAGGCTTCGGAGCGTTCATATATCGGTTTACATATATAAACCTGCTCCAATATGCCCAATGTTCCTCAAGAGTGCTATACGGATAAAAACCGCCTGTGTACATATCGTGAAAGCCGTATTTGTCCTCAAAATCCGAGAAATATTTATTAAAACGCTCTCCGTTATAGGTAAATCCTGCTGATGCGGAAAGTCCCGCGCCTGCTCCGATTATGACAGCGTCGGCTGTTTCAATTTCATTTTTTAATCTATTTACTTGTTCCGAGTAACTCTCGGTAGATTTCATAGTCGATGTCTTTAAAAACATTAAAAATCACCTTTTCTATATCAGAATTTTTTAGATATTCGCTTACTGTATTTACGGCAATTTCAGCCGCTTTATCATTAGGAAAGTGAAATTCGCCCGTTGATATACAGCAAAAAGCTATTGATTTTATATTGTTTCTCTCTGCCGTTTCTAAACACGAACGATAGCAAGAGGTCAGCAAGTCACAATCCGTTTTTGTTAAATTTCCGCTGACAATCGGACCGACGGTGTGAATTACATAGCTACATGGCAGATTATACGCTTTCGTAATTTTAGCCTTGCCTGTCGGTTCGTCATAATCTTGCTTTTGCATAAGCTGTTCACATTCCGCGCGAAGCTGTACACCTGCATAGGTATGAATAGCGTTGTCAATACATTTATGACACGGTACAAAACAACCGAGCATACGGCTGTTTGCCGCGTTTACAATCGCGCCGCATTTGAGCGTGGTAATGTCGCCCTGCCATAAATAAATCCTGTCCTTTATAGGCTCTAAATCAGATATATCGGTTATGCCTTTTTCTGCAATTTCAGCACGCAGATATTCGTCTTGTATTCTCAAAAATTCATCATTTACAGGCTTTGGCATACGAACATTCATAAGTGAACGAAGAAGATTTTTTTGCTCAGCTTCGTTTGTCGGAATACTGATATGTAAATATTCGTTCTGCTCTGCTATCAGCCTGTTTATGAGAAAAATTCGTTTTTCAGATTGCGTCATTTATAAACACCCTCATTCGATAATCTTTATTCTGTTAGCTTTTCTCGGTTTTGTCTGCGGTTCATCGCCGTCTATATATCCCAAAATAACAAAGCATATTGCGCTGTAATTGTCAGGTACTTGCCATTCCGTGAGTAAGGCTTTTCCCTCGTTACTCAAAAATGTTTCTGCACCGCGTGAAATAATACAAGAGGAAATACCAAGCTCTGTTGCTTGTAAAACCATATTTTCAGCGCAGCAGAAAGCGTCCGCTTCACGGAACATAAAATTATTCTGTCCGAATATTATAACAACGCTCGGCGCACCGTAAAATCCGTTTTTGATATTTGTATCATCTATAACGCTCGGCTGTTCCTTTGAAACATAAGAGCCTATGAGATTACTACGGTCAAATTTGGATAAATTCATAATGCCGATTTTGGTTGTTAATTCTTTATTTTTAATACCTACAAGCATATTGCGCTGACCTCCGCCCGCGTTTGGCGCAAGAGCGCCGGCTTCAAGTATTTTTTCCAAATCCTCACGGCTTATCTGCTTATCCGTATATTTGCGAATTGAATGCCTTTTCTTTATTATATCTAATAATTCCATATTATTCAACCTCTTTCCAACACTGCGGGTCTGTTCCGTAGAAACTGCCCGTTGTACCGTATGCAACAGCTCCGCATCCGCGACAAAAACCGCGCAGTTCACATTTTGAGCATTTTTCAAATTTATCAAAATCACGGTATGTTTCCTCTTTTTCGATAAATATATCTCTTAAACTTTCATCAAACACATTTCCGACTTTGCTTTCAAAACGCCGGCAAGCGTACACATCGCCGTTGGGTAAAATCGTCATATGACATATACCGCAGTGGCAGCCGTCATAAACCATATTTTTATCTGCATTTTCGGGGATTTTGAATATGCCTTTTTCATACAGATACAAAGTCCATAAATGGTCTTTCAGATTGAAATATGTTTTAACACCCTGCGTCTTGTAATGCTCGTACTTTTCCCATAAGGTATCTAAAAACTTTTTGTATTCAAGAGGTTTAATTGCGATTTCCTTTTCCTCTCCCGTAGGACAATAGCGTCCGAAAGCGAAAATATCAACCTCGTTTTCCACAACTAAGTCAACAACTTCGGAAATTTCCTTTATATTAACATCTGAAACCGTAGACATAACCGCGCATTTAATTCCAGCGTTTTTGATATGCTTTATTGCTTTTATCGTGCTGTCAAAAGAGCTAATTTTACGGAACATATCGTGTGTTTCTCTCATTCCATCAATAGATAACTGATACTTTTCACAACCGCAATCCTTTAACCGTTTACATACTTCATCATTCAAGTGGAACGGATTACCCATAATTGTGAACTTATATCCCTTTGACTTTATAATATCCATTAAAATCCAAAAGTCGGGGTGTAAAATCGGATCGCCGCCCGTGATATAAAAATACGGTGTCCGTCCAAGCTGTTCGCACATTTCCTCACAATTAGCAATAACCTTTTTCATATTATCCAAAGGCATATGCAAAAGCTCGGTGCATTTTCCCTCTGAAAATATATAACAATGTTTGCAGCGTTGGTCGCAGTAATCTGTAATATGCCACTGAAAAGCAAAATACGATTTCATAATAAATCTCCTTTAGGATTGATTTGCTCCCGATATGGTATCGGGAGCATTTAGGGTTATTTGTCGCTTGCACCGCAAGCACTTCCGCACGCTGACGGAGTTTCCTTTGGCTCGTCTGCCGCACCGCATGCCGCAGGTGCTTCCTTTGGCTCATCTGCTGCGCCGCACGCGCTGCCGCATGCTGATGTTACCTTTTCATCATTCCAAGCCGCTACATTTGATAATGCCATAATAATGACCTCCTAAAAGATTATTCAGAGCGTTATCTCATCTCTGTAACTTTATTTTACAGTGGGCAATTTCCAAAAACAAGTACGCACTTTTTTATTAGGTAGTTACCTTTTTGTAACTAATGCGGAAATATGCGGTTTTCTGTTGATTTTTATGTCAATGTATATTATAATAAATGTAACATTCAAAATTAGTATTACATTCAAAAATGATGTATTAAAAAAGGAGGATATTTATATGCTGACTAAAGACGAGCTTCCAACTTGCCCTGTTGCAACAACCGTACAGCTTATCGGAAGCAAATGGAAGTTGCTGATACTTAGAAATTTACTTGAAAGACCGTGGCGTTTTAATGAGCTTCAAAAATCCCTAGAGGGAATTAGCCAAAAGGTACTTACTGATAGCCTGCGTTCAATGGAGGCAGACGGAATTATAACAAGAACGGTTTTTCCCGAAGTTCCACCGAGAGTTGAGTATGCCTTGTCGGATTTAGGTGAAACAATGCGTCCGATACTTAACTCAATGAAAGCGTGGGGCGAAAATTATAAAAACACAAGAGAATAAAAATGTGGACATTTAGAAGTGGATTTTGAGGGTATAGAGTATAACTATACGCACCCCCTAAGTTTGACGGCTTTTTACACTCAAAAAAGTGAGTGTTTATGCGGTTTTCAGAGCTTAAAATTTCTACAAATTTGACAGACACCTAATGTAATTCTTTACTTTACTGTTTTATATAGGGTGTCCATAAGCATCGTTTTTTGCTTAATTAAATAGTTTTTAAAGTGGCAGACGGTGAAATTTTGACGTCAGGTACAAATTATTCTAAAATGCTTGCTTATTTCAAAATTTTGTGAGATAATACATACTGGAAAATAATGCAGTGGGGTATATGTATGAGAAAAGCCGATACTACAATTAAATACGTAGAGCCGGACTCCATTGCGGCGGAGGCGGGAATTGAAGCCGGTGACGTTCTTTTAAGCATAAACGGTCACGAGTTCCACGATATCCTCGAATACCGCTACCTGACAGCGGAATACGTGGTTACGCTTGAAGTCCTGATAAAAGACGGCACGACTGAGATGATAACAGCGGAAAACGACTATGAGGACATAGGCATTGAATTTAATGAGGGACTTATAGACGAAGCGCAAAGCTGTACGAATAAATGTATCTTCTGCTTTATCGACCAGCTTCCCAAAGGCATGCGCGAAACCGTATATTTTAAGGACGACGACACGCGCCTGTCGTTTTTGCAGGGTAACTACGTAACGCTTACGAATTTATCCGACGAGGAGATAGACCGCCTTATAAAAATGCGCGTTTCACCTATAAACGTAAGCGTTCACGCTACCGAGCCGGAGCTTCGGTGCATGATGCTCCATAACCGTGAGTATCACTTCATCGCCCGGCTTGAAAGAATT
>JAFLUC010000116.1 GCA_022509005.1 Oscillospiraceae bacterium
CAGCGGCATATATAGCGGATATCTTACCGACTCCGCGGCTGTCAAACGCTTTAATGGACAAAACGGGAATATCATCTGAGCTGCTTCTTACAGCGCTGAGGACAGCAGTACCATGGCCGTTATCATCAACGCCGTCGCCGCCGATGACCGAAACGGAGTCAGCTGCCCCGTTTGGCACACCGGTATCTATAATTGCAGCATCATAACGCGGCTTCCGTAAAAGCGCATCAAAGCCTATTTGTGGAAAGCTATTGCCAAAGACAGGAATATAGTCTTTATCTGAGCCGCTTTCAGCAGTTTCATCGACACCAAGCAGAATATTCAGCTGAGTAAACGCATCACTGGCGGAATCTGAAAAAACCGGCGCAGCATCGGCAATGTAATCGTCATCGGCGATGAACACAGCACTATCGGATTCGACAAAATCAGCGATTTCGTAATAGTATTTATATGCGTCCATCGTTTCAGCTTCATCTGCAAAAGCAAGCAGGTATATGCCATCATACATAGAGAGCACTTGCGTATCCTCTGTAAATATAGATGAATCATCGGCAGCTACTAACAAACGTCTGGACGAAAAATCGATTCCTTCAAGAATATCAGACGCCGGCTGAATCGTACTCTCGGGGTTCTCTGACAAAACGTTTACCGGCAAGGTTTGAAATATCATCACCATACTCAACAGTGCCGCAGCGCATCTGAAAGGTTTTCTGAACATAAAACTCAATCCTCCTGACTTATAATTAACTGAATTTCAGAATAAATTTCTCAACATTTACTTACTTAGTATAGTAGTTCTCATAGATAATTTTTCTTCAGTTTTACGAGAAGAAAAAATTGTTGCAATTATATACAATTTTATCACATTTCCACAAAAACCACAACACCTTTTTTGGCAATTTCAACTATTGGAAATGTAGAAATTTATAAAAACATTTTATGCAGATTGCAGAATATACAATAACACTCTACCCATTTACGATTCGATATAGTACAAGTTTATCCCGCATATATTGATTTAAAGGAGGCGGTGTTTAATGTCAACATACACAGATGCAAAGAATAATACATACAGAATTATAGAATACAGCCGCGTATCCGATGAGGAAAAGGCGCAAGTACAGGAGGAGGTAATCGAGGAATTATATAATATTCTTATGCGTAAATAAGAGCCGAGGTGGATTCGTATGGCTATTGCCTTATACGCAAGAAAATCTATTGAGCGTGAGAACAGTATATCCTGCGAAACGCAGATAGAATACTGTAAATCTATGATTAAACCGGATGAACGACACGAAAAGATATGCACGTTTATCGATAACGGCTTTTCCGGCGGCAATGTTGACCGTGATGGATTTCAAAAAATGATGCACTGGATCGAGCGCGGTAAAATAAGCAAGGTTATTGTGTATCGCCTTGACCGTATAAGCAGAAGCTTATCTGATTTCGTAGGTATCCTTGAAACTTTAAAAAAACATAATGTTCAGTTTGTCAGCTCTCAGGAATCGTTTGACACATCCTCTCCTTATGGTGAGATGATTGTGAAAATTCTGATGGTTTTTGCGGAGTTCGAACGACAGAGTATTATTGAACGCGTAACTCAGGCATATGCTCACCGTTCCGAAATGGGATTTTACATGGGCGGACGGAGACCATATGGATTTACCCTGACCGATACTGTTATCCATAACATCAAGACTAAAATGTATGTACCGATGCCGGAGGAAACCAGACACCTGAAATACATATTTGAGTCATATGCAGCTCAAAACGTATCTCTCCGGAGGCTTATGGATAATTTGGTGCAGAATAATATTTTGCCTATAGAGGGCAGTTGGTCTACCGCCAAGCTGTCAACAATTTTGAAAAATCCCATTTACGTGAAAGCAGACAATGCCGTATATGAATATTTTTCAAAGCGTGGAACTAATATCATCAGCGATATAGACGAGTTTGAAGGAACTCGCGGAGTTCAGCTCTACGGAAAGACAAAACATAGCGCGGATGATTGGTCCGATATGAAAGCGGTTGTTATGACGCACGAGGGTATTATATCGTCCGATATATGGCTGAAATGTCAGAAAAAGCTTGAACGCAACAAGCAGATCGGCAACTCCGTAAGTAACACCACGAGCTGGCTCGGCGGCAAAATCATCTGTAAAAAATGTGGCAGAACCATGACCGTTACGAAGGGCGGAGTACGTAAAGACGGAACGCAGACAAGGTATTTCAGCTGTACCGGAAAATCCCACAATCGTATCTGTAAAGGAACAAAAGTGACGCTATACGCTGACAGTTTAGAGGATATGGTCTGCAATCTGATTTCTGAAAAACTCGAAACCTTAAAGGGCAGCCGTAAAAAGGTGTCAACGGATAATTCAAATAAAATCAATCTTCTCAAGAACCGTATCAGTGCTATAAAAATCTCGCAGGATCGGCTTGTGAATATGCTGCTGAATGACGAGATCGGCGGCGATATGATTTCGCTTTTGAATGAGAAGGCAAAGAAACTGTCGGATGAGCAAAGAGACCTGTCCGAACAAATTGATGCTCTTGGAAATGAGGGGAGCGAAATCGTCAATGTGATAAATCTTTCAAATAAGTGGAAAACTGCCGGATGCGACAAGAAAAAGGCTGTGTGCAATATCTTGATTCATAAAATACTAATTCGCGAGGACGGCACCTGCGAGGTTGTTTGGAATATATAAGTAATATTAAAGGGTGCTGTATCAAAACTAATTAGTTTTGATACAGCACCATAGACTCTTTATGTTAATGTTTTTGTGTTAATTACTATAGGATCGCATACCGGTTTGAGGTTTTCTAAGCTCTCCCAGCAGAATACCTTTACCGTTGCCGCATTCTCCTTCGGTAAAATTACCGAATCATCATCCGCTATAACAGCTTTTGTCATACGTCCGTCTGACGAGTAAGAAGCTACGATTATTACCGCATTTTCATTGCCGTCTCCGCGGGTTATGTCTACTGTAATATCCGTTGCACTTACAGTTGCCGATGCGTCAAATTCCGTTTTCGGGTCATCGTCGTCACCCTCATAGCCGTCATCACCTGCCATGAGCTTCGCTATTTCATCCTCCGTAAGAGCGATATCAAACATATAGAAATCATCTATCGTCCCGCAGAAGTCAAGATTATCGCCGCCTGAGGTCGAATCCCACCACTGTGTTCTTCCGATATAGTTTCGCGCGCTCTGTCCGAAAAGATACGGCTCTGCTGTGATGTTCGTTCCCTGCGTGTCCAATTTGCCGTCAACATAGATTTTTGTCGTTTTCGTTTTTCCGTCAAATGTGACCGTGAGGAAATATTCCCGGTCTGCTGAAAGCGCGGTCGATGAATTTATCATCGCGGTTGTTCCGTTATTATACTTTACGCCTGCCGAAAAAGCTGAGCCTCTTAAGAACACGCTGTTGCCGGAATTCTGACCAAAATCATAAAATCTCGGCTGGTTATTGAAATTGTTTGCTTTTACTCTTAGCGCAAAGGAATAGCTCCTTACGCCCGAAAGCACGCCTGCCGGAGCCATAGCGTAGCCATTTGACGCAAACGCCGCCGTGTTTGACGTAAGATCAAGAGTTCCGTTTTCAACCTTAGCGCTGCCGTAAACAGCCGCGTCATTTCCGTTGCCGGAAGTGTCGGTCACATATTTCACTCCATCCTTATCGTATATATCCTCACTCTCAAACTTATAGCCGAGAATCTTGTTATTTTTCATAACGTTTCTCGCTGCTATTGTCACTTCAAATTGCTTTTCTGCACCATTATCTGTTTTCGCGGTGAGTATAATCTTTTTGTTCTCATCTGACGGAGTGATATAGCCGCTGCCGTCTATTACAGAGCTGTCAGAAGATGTCCATGTGATTGCAAATCCATCATATGTGATATTCGGAAGGACGAAATCACTTGTTATTATCTCCGGAAGCGTAATATTATCCATGCTGTGACTGTAATCGAACGCGGGCGGAGCGTTTAATGTCATAATGCTCGTCGGGAACGCGTCGGGGTATGTACTGTTCGCTATCCAGTAGTAGTAATCACCGTTCATCCATGTAAGGCTGATAAGATCATCAGATGAGCTGCCCCATGCAACAAACGGACGCATATTATTGTACTCGGAATTTTTCGTAATCTGCGTTTCGCTCTTTACATTTACGCCGTCCATTTCAAGCTTCCATATTTCATATTTGCTGCCAAACAGACCCGCCGTAGGCTTTGAAAGATACACGATTGACGGATCGGAATGATCAAGGCACATACCTCCAGAATAGCACAGCTCGAGATTGTCTGGGTTCTGATGGAATTTGCCTCCGCCGTCCGCTATAAATGTTTTATCCCATACCTTTGTTGCAGGATTCCACTTAGCGTAGTAGTAATCGTGCTGGTTTTTATTCTCTGTTATGCGCGTAAATAAAATCACAGGATTGCCGTCTGTATCCTTCGCAACATCCCATACCCAGTCGCGGCGATCGGCAGGATCGTCAACTATAATGCTTGCGTAATCTCTGCGCGCGGCATCTGTGTGACCTATTTTATTACTCTTTCCAAGCGGAAGATTCTTCCCTTCACAAATACGGTTATTATATATGTCATAAAGATCGAGCGTGCTTATATCTATCTCGCTGTAGTATACCCAGTTCGGATAGTCATTATCGGGATGCGCGGTTGTGAATGTAAAATATATCCTGTCCTTGCCGTTCGAGCCATATTTTACATATGGTCTAGCACCGGTTGCCTGCACCATTTGAGTCGGCTTGATCTCACATACTATATCGCCGTTTTCATCGGGCAGAGAATATTTTGCGATAGTCGGATGCCAGCTTACTCCCCTCCAGCATACGAAGAACGAATCGGGTGCGTCAGTCATGTAGAACGGCGACGGATATGTGTAATTTCCGTAGCCCTCAACTGAAACCGTCTTTTTCTCGCCAAAAGTTGTTATATCATCAGGCTCTGTCGTTACGCGGTAATACCAGAATGGCTTTGAAGTATGCTCAGACCACAGCACCATTATGCGATGATCGGGCAGATACAGGAAGGTTGGATTGTTATGATCATCCGGCTCGAAATCGGTGTCGATTACAACCGATACGATCGTTTCTGTCAGGTTATCATACTGTATCGCCTTTACCGTTCCGGCTGTATCGATCGCGCCGACTATTGTCTTGCTGCTCGCAGGAAGTACAAGCTTGCCGTTTTCATAAATATCCTCATGCTCGAATTTCACGCTTCGAGGATCGGCAAACCAGCATGTAGCTCCCTTGTCTATAAGAACATTTCCACTGAAAAGCTCACCTTCGTCCACATAGTTATACACTAAAATGATTTCATTCGGACCGTCCGCTGTAATGTCGATCATAGTTGTTGACGCGTTTTCATCGTATAAATATGACTTGCCGTCAACCTTTAAAACGCTTTCGATAGCTCCGTTATAGGTGTAGCTGCCCTCAAACGCTTCAAATTGCACATCTTCGGTCAATTTATTGCCGTCCTGATCTACTGTTTTGATAACTCCCATACGCTTCTCCTTATCCGTTGTCGCAAGCTTTATATATGGTGCGTCGGCTCCTGTAGTTGAAACATTAAGTCCCGCGGCCGGCACCTGCAGTCTCAATACAACTTTATCATTGCCCTCTTTAAGTGCGTTCACAACAGCTCTTGTAACGTCTATTGTTTTCCATCCCAAATCAGATCGGGAGCAATGCTCGTTTGTCCAGAATGCCGCATCGTAGGAGTAATCACTATTGACAGCCGGATACTGACTTTCGTTCATATTCCCCACTGCATATGTGAGCGTCGGATTACTTGTCTCATACGCTGCGAGAAGCATCCAGTCCGAATCCTTGTAATTTTCATTTAC
>JAFLUC010000117.1 GCA_022509005.1 Oscillospiraceae bacterium
CGTGCTAAGTGCGCTCCGCTGGTATATCAGTCAAGAGATTGGCAGCATGGTACATTCATTGGCGCTATAATGGCATCAGAGACAACAGCAGCTGCAGCAGGCGCTGTAGGTGTTGTAAGACGTGACCCGATGGCTATGAAGCCGTTCGTAGGCTACAACATGGCTCAGTACTGGGCTCACTGGCTTGATATGGGCAAGAAGCTCGGCGATAAGGCTCCGAAGATCTTCCACGTTAACTGGTTCCGTAAGGATGACGAGGGTAACTTCCTCTGGCCGGGATTCGGCGACAATATGCGTGTTCTTCTCTGGATTCTTGACAGATGCGAAGGCAAGGTTGACGCAGATGAGGTTGCTATCGGTTATGTACCGAAGGCTGATGATATCGATATCACAGGTCTTGATATGACAAAGGATCAGCTTAAGGACCTCCTCACAATCGACAATGCAGAGTGGATTAAGGACGTTGAGGATCCTGACACAGGTATCAAGAAGTACTTCGCACAGTTCGGCGATCAGCTTCCGAAGGAAATGGCAGAAGAGCTTGATAAGCTTATCGCAAACCTTAACAAATAATCTATATATGAATTTTACAGACCTGCGAATATCCGCAGGTCTGTTATATATCGGAGGAAAAATATAATGAGTAAAATAGTATCGGTTCAGGATATATCATGCTACGGTCAGTGCTCGCTTACGGTTGCGCTGCCTATACTTTCGGCATACGGTATCGAGACGGCAATTATGCCGTCAGGAATTCTGAGTACGCATACAGGTGGTTTTACAGGCTTCACATGCCTTGATCTCACAGAGGAGATGCCTAAAATTGCAGACCACTGGAAGAACGAAGGAATAGCGTTTGACGCGATTTATACAGGCTATATCGGCGACAGCCGCCAGTTTGAGCTCGTAAAGGAAATGAAGAACAATCTCTTAAAGGACGGCGGCAAGCTTATAGTTGACCCGGCGATGGCAGACCACGGCAAGCTCTATCCGGCTCTTACACCTGATATTGTTGAGGGTATGAAAACTATCGTAAGTGAAGCGGATATGATTCTGCCGAATCTTACGGAGGCAGCGTTCCTTTTGGGAGAGGAGTTCAAGGGCAGCTATACAAAGGCTGAGATTGAAGAAATGCTTAAAAAGCTCGCTGCAATGGGCCCTGAAATATCGGTGCTCACAGGCGTTTCATATGAAGAAGGCACAATAGGAGCTGTAGCATATACAAAGTCAACAGGCGAATTTGTAGAGTATTTCACAGAGCTTGTACCTAAGAGCTATCACGGAACTGGCGATATATTCACAAGTGTTGCAATCGGAGCTTATATGAACGGCAAGTCGCTTTTAGACTCGCTTAAAGAGGCATGCGAGTTTGTTGTAAAGAGCATAAAGGCAACCCTTGATGACGATACGCACAATTACGGTGTTAAGTTTGAAAAGGTATTGGCGGAGAGATAATAATAGCAAAAACAGCCTCATTCGGAAGTATTCTTCTGAATGAGGCTGTTTTTTCAATTCTTATAAAATTCTACTATCTTATCAAGTCTTGCGGTCATGTTTTCGAGTATCGCATCGGCGATTGTGAGCGCAACCATTGCTTCTACAACAACAACCGCTCTCGGTACAATAATCGGGTCGTGTCTGCCTTTTATCGAAACCGTAATATCTTCTCCCGATTTGTTTACGGTTTGCTGCTCAGAGAGGATTGACGGTGTTGGCTTGAATGCTGCCCGAAGAATAATCGGTGAGCCGTCGCTCATGCCGCCGAGCGTGCCGCCTGAGTGGTTTGTTACCTTTTCCGGTCTGCCGTCCTTCATGCGGAATGCGTCATTATTTACCGAGCCTATGGCCTTTGCGACAGCCATTCCGTCCCCCATTTCAAAGCCCTTAACTGCGCCTATTGAAACGATTGCCTTTGCGAGATTTGCGTTCAGCTTGTCAAACACAGGCTCGCCAATACCCGTTGGCATTCCTGTAACGATACATTCTGCCATACCGCCCACAGAATCATGCTCCTTGCGCTTCTGCATAATGAATTCACCGGCCTTTTCCGCTGCGGCAGCGTCGGGCATATAAAGACTGTTGCGAAATATCTCCTCGCGGTTAAAGGTTTCATAGTTTATTTCATAAGGTCCTATTGATTTTGTATAGGTAAGGAGCTCAACCCCGAGCGATTTTAAAAGCTTCGCCGCGACTGCGCCTGCGGCAACCCTGCCTATTGTTTCACGGCCTGAGGAACGTCCTCCGCCGCGATAATCACGAAAACCATATTTCTCATCAAATGTGAAGTCCGCATGCCCCGGACGGTAATAGGATGCTATTTCGCTATAGTCTTGCGAACGCTGAGTTTTATTGAACACCACCATTGAAATCGGCGTACCGGTTGTCCTGCCCTCAAACACACCTGATAATATCTCTACGGCGTCATCCTCTTTTCTTGGTGTTGAGAATACGGACTGACCCGGCTTGCGTCTGTTAAGATAGAGCTGAATATCCTCCTCTGAAAGCGGCAAACCTGCCGGACAGCCGTCAATTACGACTCCGAGACCCTTTCCGTGGGATTCGCCCCATGTAGTTACTCTGAATAATTTTCCGAATATTGAACCTGCCATGATTTTCTCCTGTTCGTTTTTATTAATAATATTATACTACATACATGCGGATAAAGCAATACAAAATATGGATAAAACCCTTGAAAAATTAAGCGCAACCATTTATAATTATATATACGAAGGGAGGCGCGGATATGGAACGACTGATATTTCATGTTGATGTAAACAGCGCGTTTTTGTCATGGGAAGCGGTGCGTAGGGTGAAAGCGGGCGGAGCAGATATACGGCTTATTCCGTCATGTATAAGCGGCGACCCGGACAAGAGGACAAGCGTTGTTCTTGCCAAATCAATCCCGGCGAAGCGATTTAACATAAAAACAGGCGAGCCGATTTCCATGGCGCTTCGCAAATGCCCCGAACTGTACATTGCAAAGCCCGATTTTACATTGTATAGAAAATACTCAAAGGCGTTTAAGGACATATGCCGTGATTATGCACCGGTGGTGGAGGAGTTTTCCATTGATGAATGCTTTCTTGATATGACCGGAACAGAGCTTATTTATCCCGATCCGATTGCAACGGCATACGAGATAAAAAATAAAATACGCGATACGCTCGGTTTTACGGTTAATGTGGGTGTAGGTTCAAATAAGCTGCTTGCAAAAATGGCAAGCGATTTTGAGAAGCCGGATAAGGTACATACACTGTTTGACTATGAGATAGAAAAAAAGCTGTGGCCGCTGCCTGTTACGGATTTACTTATGCTCGGAAAATCCGCTGCGGATAAGCTCGGACGGATGCGGATTAAAACGATTGGCGAGCTTGCGAATATGAATTTGAAGGATACGCAGCGCGTACTCGGAGTAAAGCTCGGCGAGCTGCTGCACAGCTATGCGAACGGAATTGATAATTCAGAGGTTTCCGATGAGCCTGAGGCGGCAAAGGGATTTGGTATATCAACCACACTTAATGAGAATGTAACAACCGTAGAGAGGGCGAATAAGATACTTCTGAACCTTGCCGACAGCGTTTCATCAAGAATGAGAAGAGATAACGCAAAGGCTATGTGCGTTTCGGTAAAAATACGTACAAATGAATTTAAAAACCGTTCACATCAGACAGTGCTGTTTGAGCCTACTGATGTCACATCGGAAATTTACGAGGAGGCGAAGCGGCTGTTTATAGAGCTGTGGGATAAACGTTCGCCGCTGAGGCTTATAGGCATATCGCTTTCAAAGATAGTTTTTAACGAAAACGAACAGCTTTCGCTTATAGTTGATGAGAAGCATGAGAAACATAAAAAAATAGATAAAGCCGTTGACGCCATAAGGGGTAAATTCGGCAAAGCCTCGGTTATGCGAGGAACGATTGTAGGAGAAAATTTAAAAGGCAAAGACTGAACAGGTTGTACCCGGTTCATTCTTTGCCTTTTGAAATATTAAACATATTTTCCTGGTAGTTATCAGCAAGTAAAGCATATACCTTTTCGCAATAACGGTTTCCGTCATGAAGCTTCTGCTTCTGTAGATTGATTGATCGAATAACATCGGGACAGTCTCTGAAATATTCGGACATATCATCGAGCAGCCCCAGCCCCGCATCGATTGCCGGATAATCATTTATTGTTATATCTGTAAGATCGTACATTGCCGCGGCCTTGTGGTTACGGATTGCCTGAGCCTGAAGCTCGGGAGTGAAATCAAAATCCGGCAGCTGCAGAAGATACATAAGATAGTAATGAGCAAACTCAATATCATCGCGGTAAATGCCGAGCGGAGTGAGCGGGTTTATGTCAAACATTCTCAGCTCAATGTGGTCTACACCGTTTTCAATCAAATGGTCTATGCTATTGCTGCCCGGAGGCTTAAGCCGTACCGGCAGATACAGCTCGCCGGGAGAAAAAAGAGATCCGTCCTCTATGTAGCCATATATGGATTTTATATATCTTTCAAGGCTTCTGTAATCAAGCACAGGTATAAAGCGATTCCAGTAGCCGCGTTCGCTGCTTCGCAATGATGAAAAGCCGCAGAAGCCTGTGCCTGAAAGACTATCACCGTCAAGGCTTTTGTCATAAACAGGGCTTGCGGCTGTTAAAAGAACAAGAAGCCAGCTGTAGCGAGCTACCTGCTTTGAAAGCCGAAAATACAGATCTGTTTTGAATTTTTTATAGTCGTTCTGCTTACTTTCCTCATAAAGCTTATGTATAAGCCTCTCGTCAAACGAGAAATTGAAATGAATTCCCGAATACAGCATTATACGCTTGCCGTAGCGACGTTCGAGATTCAAACGATAGTCGCGCTTAAAGCTAAGATCTCCTTTGAATTTGGCTATAGGTATGTCTTTCTCTGTTTCAAAATGAGGCGGATTGCTGTTCATCCAGAGATATTCATCAATTGCGCGCACGCTTTCTTTCGCCTTTGCGTCAAGCTTATGAAGTGCGAGCATTAGCGAATCAATACTTTCGCATACCGGAGTGATCAGCTCAAGCTGATTTTCGCAGAAATCCCGGTCAAGGTGAGCATCGTCGGGGAACGGATGCGGAGTGTGCGAAAGTCTGCCGCGGCTATCTACGCGCAGCGTTTCGCGCTCAAGTCCGAAGCGGCCTTTAAATATATATTTACTTTTAAGGCTCATAATAAATCCTTTCACAAAATACTATATTCCTTAATTAATTCAACAATATCTTTGCTGTTCTTCAAATGCTCTTCTATTCTTGTTGCGGGGTTAGTTCTGTTTCTGATACGTTCATAGAGCGGCTCTAAAAACTTTTCTTCGCCGTAACCGCGGCTTATAAGTCCGTCACGGGACAAGTCCACAATGCTTTTTGCGAGACAATACAGATCATCCTCGTTAATCAGATCAGGAATTGTACCGGCATTAAACAGCTTTCGCAGCTCGGTTTTTGAAAAACCATGACCGTAAAGAATTTTATCTGATTCTATAAGCGCTGTGACCTCGTGAAGTTTCTCTGATATCCCAAGATGGAATGCTGCCGATGCCATGCAGTCCGAAATCGGCTGACAGCATACACTTCTGTACTCAATCG
>JAFLUC010000118.1 GCA_022509005.1 Oscillospiraceae bacterium
TTTGAGGGGCGTGTGGGTGAAACCGTGCCGGTTCAAGTCCGGTCCCTCGCACCATGTAAAAACACAAGCTTTCGGCTTGTGTTTTTATTTTATATTCATAAATAGTAATATTTATTTCGATTACCGTAAAGAAAACATGCTGTCACCATAAGAGCAGCGGTCTCCGCCGCGGGTATGGCGAACCAAAAACCGTTAATTCCCATAATAATCGGTAAAACTATAACGCTTCCTACTGCAAAAACAAATGTCCGAAGAAATGATATGACAGCGGAGACCAAACCGTCATTTAAAGCAGTAAAAAACGATGATCCGAAAATATTGAATCCTGTGAACAAAAACGAAGATGCAAAAATCCGCAATGCGTGCACGGTTAATTCAAACAGATCTTTATCATAGCCAACAAAGAAATCCGATAAAGCCGCAGCAGACAGCTCTGATATCATTATCATAGAAATACCGACAATCAATGTTATTACCATACTTTTCCTGAACAAATTTTTTAATTCTGTATGATTCTCCGCTCCGTACTGATAGCTGACAACAGGCGCTGTGCCCATTGCATATCCGCAGAAAATAGCCGAAAAGATAAATCCCACATACATCAGAACACCGTACGCAGCAATGCCATCCTCGCCTATCATACGCAGCAGCTGATAATTAAATAAAATCGTCACAACAGATGAGGCAATATTCATCACCATTTCCGATGAACCGTTAGCGCAGGCTTTGAAGAATATTTTTTTGTAAAATCGTGTTTTTCCCAGATGAAGCAGACTGTCATTTTTACTTGCGAAATACAATAGAGCTGTTGTTGTGGCAATTGTCTGACTTAATGCCGTAGCAAATGCCGCGCCGAATAACCCCCATCCAAAGCCGGCAATAAACAAGGCGTCCAGCACCATATTTAATACGCCGCCAACAACCGTCACAAGCAGACCTAATTTCGGTTTTTCTGCTGTGATAAAAAAGCTCTGTATCGCAAACTGGAGCAGAAAGAACGGCAACGCCACGAGCAGAACGCGTCCGTAAAGGACGCAGTCGCTAAGCATCTGACCTTCCGCTCCCAGTATCCGAGAAAGCGGACGCACAACAAACCATCCTATTACTCCCAGCACAACGCCTAGTAATAGAACAATATATACAAGCATCGAAAAATATGCGTCTGCCTCTTTGCGATTTCCCTCACCTAAGGTCTTTCCAACAATGGCTGTTCCTCCTGTGCCAATCATATAACCAATAGAAGATATAATAACAAAAATAGGCCAAACCAGATTTATTGCCGCAAAGGCTGTTTTTCCCGCAAGCTGCGATATAAATAGTCCATCTACTACGCTATATATAGATGTAAATATCATCATAGCAATAGATGGCAGCGTAAAGCGCAGCAGCCGTTTATAAGTAAAATGGTCTGAAAGCTGAATTCTCAAGTCTTATCTCTCCATCTTCCAAAACTGTACCGAATACGGTGGAAGCTCCGAACCGCCGCCAAAGTCGTGCGTGTTTTCGGTTATAAGATCAACCGCCGTGCCACAGCCCGCGTCAAAATGACAGGTTATGGGATGTTCATCAGCATTGATCGCAACCATAACGCGTTCGTTGTCTGTTTTACGTTCAAAAATACAGTGCTTATTCTGCAATACAACGTATCTGAATGAGCCGTTCTGGAGCGCGTCACTGTTTTTAAACGCCTCTGCAAGCTTTGCAATGAATCGCGTGAGTTCTGTTTCCTCCGGCTTTTCAATACACGGACGAAGCGCAGGATCACCCCAGCTCTTTTCACCCTTAACACCAAATTCACTTCCGTAATAAATGCACGGGAAGCCCGGCATACCAAACATCATGCCGTAAATGAGCGGAAGATGCTTTTCATTTGTCAATACGCTTGCAACTCTTGTAACATCATGATTATCAACGAAATTCAAAAGGTGTCTGCCGCGGCAAATGCACCACTGTTCCGGGCCGAAAAGACGCTGGATCGAGTGAATAATCTCGAACATATTCATTGAATTAAATGACGAATAAAGTCCCTTATAGCACTGATAGTTTGTGCAGGAATGGAGCATTTCATCATTTACACGCTGTGAATAATCACCGTGCAAAAGCTCGCCTATCAGCACAAATTCCGGCTTAAGGCTTTCTGTGAAGCCGCGCAGCCGTTTTAAAAATTCAGGTGTGAGACAATATGCAACGTCAAGTCTTAATCCGTCAATGTCAAACTCGTCAACCCAGAATTTAACCGCGTCAAGCAAATGATTAACAACGGCATCGTTCCAAAGATTGAGCTTTACGAGATCGTAATTTCCTTCCCATCCCTCGTACCAAAGTCCGTCATTATAATTGCTGTTTCCGTCAAAATTGATATGGAACCAGTCCTTATATGGCGAATCCCAGCGTTTTTCAAGCACATCCCTGAATGCCCAGAATCCTCTTCCGACATGGTTAAACACACCATCAAGCACAACCTTTATCCCGTTTTCGTGCAGTTCTTTAACAAGAGCCTTAAAATCATCGTTGGTGCCGAGACGCGTGTCTATTTTGAAATAATCGCGCGTATTATAGCCGTGCGTGTCCGACTCAAATACCGGTGAAAAATATATGGCGTTACATCCTGTTTTTTTGATGTGCGGTATCCATTCGCTCACCTTTGTTATTCTGTGCTGCAAAACGCCGTCATTCTCAAACGGTGCTCCGCAGAATCCTAACGGATAAATCTGATAAAATACACTTTTAAATGCCCACATAAAATCTTCTCCTATCTTATATATCTTTTATATCTTTAGAATCCTCTTCTATCAAGATTTCTATACTGAACCGCTTCTGCGATATGAGCGGTCTTTATATCCTCACTGCCATCAAGATCTGCAATCGTTCGTGATACCTTTAAAATCTTGCTGTGTGCTCTTGCACTCAATCCGAGATTATCAAAGGCAGCTTTAAGCATCCGGCTTTCTTTATCGCCCAATCGACAATATTTATCAAGCATTGCTGCTGTGAGCTGTGAGTTGGATGTTATGCCGTCTTTCTTATAGCGTTCAAGCTGAATTTGCCTTGCCTTGTTAACACGCTCGCGTATCTCCGCACTGGATCGGCCATCCGCTATTTTTGCAAGATCATCGTATTCTACACTCGGAATCTCAATTTGAATATCAATTCTATCAAGCAGAGGTCCTGAAATTTTTGAACGATACCGCTGAATCTGCTGAGGTGTACAAGTACACGCGCGCTTTGTATTTCCGTAGTTTCCGCATTGACATGGGTTCATTGCCGAAACAAGCATTATATTACATGGATATGAAAGCGTTGCACTAACACGCGAAATTGTGATTATTCCGTCCTCCAGCGGCTGGCGCAAAACCTCAAGCGTATCGCGTCTGAATTCAGGCAGCTCGTCTAAAAATAACACTCCGCAATGCGCTAATGACAGCTCTCCCGGACGCGGTACCACTCCTCCGCCTGAAAGAGCATTTGCCGAAACAGTGTGATGCGGACTTCTGAACGGACGTTCCGTGATGAGCGGAGTATTCTCTGGCAGAGTACCGGCAATCGAGTGAATTTTTGTAACCTCGAGCATTTCCTCAAACGTCATATCAGGCAAAATCGTACTCATTCGCTTTGCAAGCATTGACTTTCCGGTTCCTGCCGGACCTGACATAAGCACATTATGCGATCCGCTTGCTGCAATTTCCATTGCGCGTTTTGCCTGTTCCTGTCCCTTTACATCACGCATATCAAGCATTGTAGTCGCAACAGGAGTTTTAAATCCGTTTATATCCACCTTGTATGGCTCTATAATATTTATATTTTCAAAATGATCAAGAACCTCTGAAAGGTGGCTTACCGGATAAATCTCCATGCTCTCAATTACAGCCGCTTCTTGCGCGTTTTCTGTAGGCACAAAACATTTTGTAAATCCATGCTCATACGCCGAAATAACCATAGGCAGAACACCTCGTATGCCTTTAACCGAACCGTCAAGAGCCAGTTCTCCTATAAATATGGTTTGTTCCCTGTCCTCAATATGTATCTGCCCTGAAGCGTCAAGGATTGCAAGCGTAATAGCCAGATCAAAACCTGAACCTTCCTTTTTCAGTGCAGCCGGAGCAAGATTCATCGTGATTTTCTTTCTTGGATAGTCGCAACCACAGTTTTTAATTGATGCTTTTGCTCTGTCGCGTGCCTCACGCACCGTTGTGTCGGGAAGTCCGATAATGTCAAATGAAATAAGACCGTTCGAGATATCGGTCTGCACCTCAACTATACATCCGTCAAGTCCCGTAAGAGATACCGTATTGATTTTAGTGAACATTCCTATATTTCCTTTCTTTTGTTTATCAATCTGTTTTCCAACCACTAATACCTGACTGCTGTACTGCATGGAACAGGCGTTTTTTCAGTCCCGGAGTAGTGTTCTGTTCAAGATACTTTATTATCTCATGCATATCGGCTCTCTTTGTAGAACCGTCCGCCGGACATACCTTCGGCATAACCGGTATATCATACTTTCTCACAGCCGCTTTCACATCGCATTCACGCACATATATAAGCGGACGAATTTTTGTAATGTCGGTTCTGTCTAAATATGTTACTGGAGAGAAACAGTTTACTCTGCCCTCATAGAGCAGAGAAAGAAAGAATGTTTCAAGGACATCGTCCTTATGATGCCCCAACGCCAGTGTTTTACACTCTTTGCTGAGTGCAAAATCATTGAGCGCGCCGCTTCGCATTTTTGAGCAAAGCGAGCATGGATTGCTCTCCTTTCGTATATCGAATATAATCTCTTTTAACGGAACCTCTTTAACATAATACTCAACACCGAGGTCTTTTGCATACTCATATATCGGCGTAAAATCGCCGCCGAACCCCGGGTCTATTGACAGCCCCACAACTGTGAAATTCTTAGGATGATACCGCGATAGCTGCGCAAGCGCTGCAAGCAGCACAAGAGAATCCTTTCCGCCCGATACTCCTACCGCAACCCGGTCATTCTCCTTTATCATATCATATTCGTCAATCGCCCTGCGCACAAGGCTGATTATTCGCTTCATATATATTTACCTCCCATTATAATATACTTAATTATAACATCTTTAAGCGATTTTGTAAATCCCGTATACAAAAATTCCATAAAAAATAAAAATAATAGTTGAATTTCCATGTAAAATGTTATATAATATACAGTAATAAATTTTATGTTATGGAGGTTAATTACCTATGGGTTATATGGAAAACTATGAAAAGTGGCTCAATTCTGAAACCCTCTCTATTGCTGAAAAGGACGAGCTGAAAGAGGTTGCAAAGGATGCAAAGGAGCTTGAGGATCGTTTTTACCGCGGTCTTGAATTCGGTACGGCAGGTATGAGAGGCGTTCTCGGTATGGGCACAAACAGAATAAATATATACAACGTGCGTCAGGCTACATACGGCGTTGCGGAGTATGTAAAAAAAGAGGGCGCGGATGCTATGGCTAAGGGCGTTCTAATAAGCTATGATACTCGTATCATGTCAAGAGAATTTGCCGAGGAAAC